>NZ_JBHUWD010000006.1:0-148704 GCF_042670205.1 Luteimicrobium sp. NPDC057192
AGGTAGCACGGACTCCGCGCTACCTCGGGCGAGAAGCGCTACCTCGCGAGCGTCCGTGGTTGCTCGGGCTCGGGAGCGGGCGCCGCGGCGTCGCGCGTTGCTGCCGCACGGCGGCGCAGGAGTCCCGTCGTGATCGCGACGCCCAGGAGGAGGAGCGCGCCCCCGACGACCTGGCCTCCGTTCGGGACCTCGCCGAGCACGAGCCACGCGGTCGCGACCCCGACGACGGGGACGAGCATCGTGAACGGCACGACCGCCGACGCGGCGTAGCGCGCGAGGAGCGAGTTCCACACGCCGTAGCCGAGGAGCGTCGACAGGTACACGGTGTACGCGGTCGAGAGGGCCGCCGCGAGGGTGGGGTGCGCGAGCGCGTGCCCGACCGCGTCGGGGCCGTCGAGGACGAGCGAGAGCGCGAAGAGCGGGACGGGCACGACGACGGCCGACCACACGGTGAGCGAGAGGCCCGACGTCGGGCGGCTCAGGCCGGCGGCAGCGCTCGCCGCACCGATCCGCCGGGAGACGACGTTCCCCGCGGCCCAAGAAGCGGCGGCGGCGAGAGTGAGGGCGAAGGCCGCGAGCGGCGTCCGCGCCCCGACCGCGAGCCCGACGACGACGAGACCCACCGCGCCGACGAGCACACCGACGAGCTGGCTCCGGGTCGGGGTCTCGCGGAGCGCGAGCGACGCGAACAGGACGGTCAGCACGACCTGCGCCTGCAGCACGAGCGACGCGAGCCCCGCGGGCATCCCCGCCGCGAGCGCCGTGTAGAGGAACGCGAACTGCCCGAGGCTCATGCAGGCGCCGACGGCCGCGACGTCACGCCACCGCGCGGCCGGTCGCGGCACGAAGAAGACGGCGGGTACGACGACGAGCGCGAACCGGACGGCGGCGAACAGCGTGGGCGGGACGTCGCCCAGGCCCTCGTCGATCACGACGAAGTTGACGCCCCAGATGACGGCGACGAGCACGGCGAGGGCGGCGGCGCGGGGCGGCAGGGCGGTGGCGCGGACGGGAGCGAGGGGCACGTCACGAGTGTGCGGGCACACGACCATGAAGGTCCATCTCATGTTCGTGCTTGAATTCATGCAGCCGCGCTGAACGATGGAGGTGGCGGATGATCGACCTCGCGGGGATCGAGGCGCTCGTGGCTGTCGAGCGGACGGGCACGGTCGGTGCGGCCGCCGCCGACCTCGGCTACACGCCGTCGGCGGTGTCGCAGCAGGTCAAGCGGCTCGAGCGCACCCTCGGGGTGCCGCTGCTCGAGCGCGTGGGGCGGGGCGTCACGCTCACCGCGCACGGTCGCCGGCTCGTGGAGGACGGCGGCGAGCTGCTGCGGTCCGTCGAGCGGGTCGCGTCCCGCGTCCGGTCCGCGGGCTCCTCGCCCACGCCCACCGGCCAGGTCCGGGTCGTCGCCTTCTCGACGGCGGTGCGCGGCCTGCTCGCACCGCTCCTCCCCGCCCTCGCGGGGGAGGCGCCCGGCCTCGACGTCGTCGTCACCGAGTACGACCCCTGGGACGCCGTCGCCCAGGTCGCGGCCGGGAGCGCGGACCTCGGCGTGGTGCACGCCTGGCGGGGGATCGGGCTGCAGGTGCCGCACCACGTGCGGTACGAGGAGATCGGCGAGGACGTCGCGGACCTCCTCGTCCCCGCGGGCCACCGCCTCGCAGCGCGGGCGAGCGTCGGACCCGGCGACCTGCTCGACGAGCCGTGGGCTTCGACCTTCGAGGACTCGATCTGCTACGCCTGGTTCGTCCGGATGTTCGGCGACCAGCCGCGCCAGCCCCGGATCCGCTACTGGGCGTCGGAGTTCGCGTCGCACGTCGCGCTCGTCGAGGCGGGGGCGGCCGTGTCGCTCCTGCCCCGGCTCGGGCGGGGCGTCCTGCCGGACGGCGTCGTCGCCGTGCCCGTGGTCGACCCGGTGCCGCTGCGGACGGTCGGCCTCGTGTGGCGGGCGTCGATGGCGGAGGCGCCTCCCGTCGCGTTCCTGGGCGACCGGCTCCGGGCCGCCGTCCGCGCGGTCGGCTGACGGAGCCGCGACCTCAATCGTCGGCGAGGTGGGCGATGAGCTTGCGCGTCACCCGGTCGAGGTCGCCGCGGTCCTCGGCGCTGAGCGCCGCCACGACGTCCTGCTGCCCGGCGGTGTGCGTCGTGACGGCCTCGTCGACCAGGCGCTTGCCCTCCGGGGTGAGCTCGACGTCGAGGCTGCGCCGGTCGTGCGCGCTCGGCACGCGGACGATCAGGCCGCGCTTCTCGAGCCGGTCGAGGCGGCCGGTCATCGTGCCGGTCGTCATGAGGAGCGCGCGGGCGAGGCTGGTGGGGGAGAGCCGGTAGGGCTCTCCGGACCGCCGCAGGGCGAACATGACGTCGCCGTCGCCGCGGTTGACGCCGTAGTCGCCGGCGAGCCGGTCCGTCCGGGCGTTCACGAGCTCGGCGGCACGGACGAGCCGTGCGAGCAGCGCCATCGCGTCGCGGTCGATGTCGGGCCGTTGCTCTGCCCACTGCTGGACGAGTGCGTCGATCCGGTCGTTGTCATCCACGCCGCCAGTTTAGCTTGCGCGCGAGTTACTTGTGTTCTACCTTCGTTACAAGCAACTCGCGTGCAAGTAACTTGAGGAGGAGCAATGTCGACCACGCTGACGCTCAACGGGTCCGAGTCCCTGGTGGTCCGGGAGAGCACCCCGGACCGCTTCGAGGTCGAGGCCACGTACGGACCTTCGGGCTCGCGACCGCCGAAGCACGTGCACCCGCACCACGACGAGGAGTTCACGGTCCTCGCGGGCACGATCCGGGTCGGCTTCGCGGACCACGAGCAGAGCTTCACCGCCGGGGAGTCGTTCGTCGTCCCGCGGGGCACCCCGCACCACATGTGGAACGCCGGTGACGAGCCGGCCGTGCTGCGCTGGCTCAGCACCCCGGCGGGCCGTGTCGAGGAGTTCTTCACCGCGATGGACCGGCTGCAGCGCGCGGGTCGAACCGGCCTGGTGCCGCTCGCCGGCGTGCTGCACCGGTACCGCGACGTCATGCGGCCCACCTCGGTGCTGATCCGCGCCGCGGTCCGGCTCCTCGGCCCGCTCGGCGCCCGGCGCTGACCCGCCCGTCCCTCGAACCCCCCGCCGCAGGAGACCGCCATGTCCCGCAAGCGCCTCGCCACCACGCTCACCGTCCTGCTCGCCGTTGGCATCGGCTACGTCGGCGTCAGCTACCTGTTCTTCCCCGCCGCCACCGCGCCGCAGTTCGGGATGGCCGTGTGGCCCGAGGGGGACGCGGCGCAGTTCCTCGCCACGAAGGGTGCCCGCGACCTCGCGTCGGGGCTCGTCCCGCTCGCACTCCTGCTCACGGGGCAGCGCCGCGCCCTCGGTTGGGTGCTGACGCTGTGGACCGTGGTCCCGCTGGCCGACGCCGTCCTCATCCTGTCGACCGGCGGGTCCGTCGCCACCGCGCTGGGCGTGCACGGCCTGACGGCGGCCGCGCTGCTGGTCACGGGGGTGCTGCTCCTGACCGAGAAGCCGGCGCCGACCGTGGAGCCCCCGCTCGCCCGATCGCCGGTCGTCTCCGGCCGACGCTGAACCTGCCTGGGTCAGGGGTTGCAGCTCGCCGCGAGCGTCGCGAGCAGCCCGACGTCGGGGCGCCACGGCTCGAGGTTCCAGGTCGGCTTGTCGGGGACGCCGAGCGCATGGCAGAGCAGCTGGTCGTGCATCCCGGGCTTGTTCGCGTCGGGTTGCTCGACGACGAGCGCCGACCAGGTCGCCTCGGCCCCCGCGTGCGACGACGCCCGCGCCCAGGCGTTGGCGTCGACCGCGATCGACTTCCCGCCCTCGTTGACGCCCCAGGTCGCGCTGCGCGGGGTGCCCGTACCGACCCACAGCCGCACGGTGCCGCCCGACGCCGCCACGACGACCGTCCCCTGATCACCGCGCGCCGTGCCGCCGGCCGCCCGCGAGAGGCCGCCGAGCGTCGCACCGCCCGAGGTGACGAGCCCGAACGTCCCGTCGAGCTCGTCGCGCAAGGTCGCACCGGCGGGGTCGGTGGCGCGCACGACGACGTTGCCTCCCCGGGCGAGGTGCCGCACCGTCACCCGGGTCGAGCCCGACGCCGCCGGGCGGGCCGTCACGGTCGCACCCGCAGGGGCCTCGACGACGAGCGACCCGCGTCCGGCCGGTCCGCCGAGCGTCACCTCCGTCGTCGCGGGCCGTGGCGTCGGGGACGCGTCGGGGGCGGCGGTCGGGGTGTCGCCGCGGTGGGCGTCGGCGCTCGCGGAAGGCGACCCGGACGGGGGTGCCGTGCCCGCGGAGGTGGGGGACGTCGTCGGTCCTGTGCACCCGGCGAGCGCGAGCACCGCGCCGACGGCGGCCGCGGCGGGGAGGCGCCTCATGGCACCGGCAGCAGTCCGGCCATCCGGCGCGCGGTGTCGACCGAGGACACCCGGTCGAGCGCGTCGACCTCGGCCTGCGTGAACCAGCCGGCGTCGTCGCTCGACCCGTCGGCCTCGGGTGTCAGCGTGCCGCCCACGACGGCGGCCCGGTACAGGATCCGCAGCGCCTGCATCGCGCCGCCCGACGGGTCGACCAGGCGCTCGGGCGGGAACACCGCGGTGTCGATGCCCAGCAGCTCGCCCACCTCGACGTCGTAGCCCGTCTCCTCGCGCACCTCGCGGACGACGGTCTCCGTCGGGTGCTCGCCGAACTCCAGGCCGCCGCCGGGCAGCGTCCAGCCCGACCGGCCGCGTTCGTTCCAGTGGGAGAGGAGCTGCCGCCCGTCGGGATCGAGGACGACGGCGTAGGCGGCGACTCGGATGCGCATGGCGACCATCGTGTCAGCCGGGCCGCGCGGTGTCAGCAGTCGCAGTGCCCTTGCGCGAGCCCCGCGTCTCACATACTCTGAATCAAGTATATGGAGGTGAGTAATGGTCCGACGGCCGGTGTCGAACCCCTTGGCGCTCGCGGTGCTCGCGTGCCTGTGGGAGAAGCCCATGTACCCGTACGAGATCACGACCACGCTGCGCCAGCGCGGCAAGGACGACTCGATCCGCCTCAACTTCGGGTCGCTCTACTCGGTCATCAAGTCGCTCCAGAAGCACGGGCTGATCGTCGAGCAGCGCGCCGAGCGCGAGGGCAACCGCCCCGAGCGCACGGTCTACGAGATCACCGACGACGGCCGCACCGAGGCCCACGACTGGCTCCGCGAGATCCTCGCCGTCCCCGAGCGCGAGTACCCGACCCTCGAGGCGGGGCTGTCGCTCGTCGCCCTGCTCGAGCCCGCGGAGGCCACCGACCTGCTGCGGGCGCGCGTGGCCTCGCTCGACACGACCATCGCCTCGCGCCGGACCGTCCTGGGGCGGACGCGGGAGGCGGGGCTGCCGGAGATCTTCGCGGTCGAGGCCGACTACCACCTCGCGCTCCTCGAGGCCGAGCGGGACTGGGTCGAGCGGCTCGTCGAGCGGCTCGACGCCGGGACCGTCGGGGGCCAGGACATGTGGGCGCGCATGCACGCGCTGCTCGCCGCCGGGAAGCCGGTCGACGAGATCGAGGGCGAGCTGGTCGACGAGATCGGCGCCGCGAACCTCGCCGCGCTCGACGAGCTCGCCACCGGCCACGCGCCCCCACCCCAACCACCGGCACCGCGCTGATCCTCGCGATCCAGCCGCCGCCGGAAACAGCGGTGGCCCGGGTGCGCCAACACCCGGACCACCATCGCCCGAGTCGTCCACGAGGGACCGTCCGACCATCACGTCAAGACCTTCGAGCTGTCAGCCATGCTATCGGGGCTGCGGCTTCCGCCCTCGCCGGCGACTCCTCTCAGAAGGAGTCACGATGTCATCCGGAACGTCACCCGGAACCTCGACCCGCGCGGTCGACCTGCGCAAGACCTACCCCGGACGCCGCGGCGCGCCCGCCGTCACGGCCCTCGACGGGCTGTCCTTCGACGTCCCCGACGGCAGCGTCTTCGGGCTGCTCGGCCCCAACGGCGCCGGGAAGTCCACGACCGTCAAGATCCTCACGACGCTCAGCCGCGCCGACTCCGGCACCGCGACCGTCGCCGGGCTCGACGTCGCGCGCGAGCCCGACGCCGTCCGCCGCGCCGTCGGCTACGTCGCCCAGAAGCCCGTCACCGACCCCATGGACACGGGCCGCGAGAACCTCGTCCTCGCGGGCCGGCTCCAGGGCCTCGGGCGCCGCGACGCGCGCTCCCGCGCCGACGAGCTCCTCGAGCGGTTCGGGCTCACCGACGCCGCGAACCGGCTGGTCAAGACCTACTCGGGCGGGATGGCGCGCAAGCTCGACGTCGCGCTCGGCATCGTCCACCGGCCGCAGGTGCTGTTCCTCGACGAGCCCACGACCGGGCTCGACCCCGAGGCGCGCGCCGAGATGTGGGCCGAGATCGAGCGCATGACGGGCCACGAGCGGATGACCGTCCTCCTCACGACCCACTACCTCGACGAGGCCGACCGGCTGGCCGCGCGCGTCGCGATCGTGGACCGGGGGAGCGTCGTCGTCGAGGGCACGCCGTCCGAGCTCAAGGACGGGCTGCACGGCGACACGGTGGTCGTGGAGCTCGGCACGTCCGCCGCCGCGAGCGTCGCCGGCGACGGCGCCCCTCTGCTCGGGTCGCCCCGCGCGCGCCTCACCCAGGTCGTGGGCGAGGCCGGGCTGCGGGACGTCGTCGTCGACGGCGCCCAGGTGCGCGGGCGGGCCGAGGTCGGCTCGTCGGCACTGCCGGGCGTCCTCGCGGCGCTCGAGGGCGCCGGGATCCCCGTCGCGTCGGCGACCGTCGCCCGGCCCAGCCTCGACGACGTGTACCTCCGCTACACCGGGCGCACCTACGGCGCCGCGGACCGCTCCGGCTCCGTCGTGGCCGAGGAGGTGGCGGCATGAGCGCCGTCGGCCAGACCCGGGCGCCGTCCTTCCTCACGCACACCGGGCTGCTCGCCGCCCGGGCGCTGCGCGGCGGCCTGCGCATCCCGGTGTTCGTCGTCATGCAGCTCGTCCAGCCGATGATCTGGCTGCTGCTGTTCGGGGCGCTCTTCACGTCCGTCGTGGACATCCCCGGGTTCGGGGGCGGCTTCCAGGGCAGCTACCTCGAGTTCATCACCCCGGGCGTCGTCATGATGACGGCCATGTTCGGGGCCGCGTGGGCCGGCACGAGCTTCGTGCAGGACATGGACCGCGGCGTCATGGACCGTTTCCTCGCGTCACCCACCAGCCGCGGCGCGCTCGTCGCGTCGACCATGGTCTACCAGTCGGTCACCGCGGTCGTGCAGGGCGTCGTCGTCGTGCTCGTCGCGGTGGCGAGCGGGGCGCGGTTCGACGGCGGCGTGGGCGGGATGCTCGTCGTGGCTCTCGCCGTCGTGCTGCTCACGGCGCTGTTCTCGGCGCTGTCCAACGCGTTCGCGCTGCTCACGGGGAAGCAGGAGGCGCTGATCGGGATCTCGCAGCTCATCACGCTGCCGCTGATGTTCCTGTCGTCCGCGGTCATGGACCCCCACCTGTCGCCGCAGTGGGTGCAGACCGCAGCGCGGTACAACCCGTTCGACTGGGCCGTCGTCGCCGGGCGGGAGGCGCTCTCCGCCACGCCCGACCGGGGACTCGTGTGGAGCCGGCTCGGGTGGCTCGCGCTGGCCGCCGTCGTCGTGTGGTGGCTCGCGACACGGGCGTTCCGCGCGCTGCAGCGCGCGGCCTGACGCCGTCCCACCCGCCGAGCACGGGACCGGGTCCCGTGCTCGGCGGGTCGCGTCACCAGGTCCCGGGGACCTGCTTCACCGTGACGTTGAGGCGGTTGTAGAGGTTCGTCGTCGCGACCCACAGGATGATCGCGGCGAGCTGCTCCTCGGACCAGTGCTTCTCGGCCTCGGCCCAGATCGCGTCGTCGACGGCCTCGGGACGGTCGGAGAGACGCGTCATCGCCTCGGCGAGCTCGAGCGCCGCGCGCTGGGCGTCGGAGAACACCGTCGCCTCGCGCCACCCCGGCAGGACGGCGAGCTTCTCGAACCCCATGCCCGCCTTCTCGGCCGTGCGACGGCCGAAGTCGAGGCACCAGGCGCAGCCGTTGATCTGGCTGACGCGGAAGTGGAGAAGCTCGAGGGTCTCGTCGTCGACGCCCTTGCCGCGGGGGATCTGACCCAGCGTCGGCAGGACGCTCTGCGCGTCGGCGAAGTACGAGGCGGGGTTCTTCATGCGAGCGGTCATGGGGTGCTCCTCGGTTCGGACCCGGCTGTCACGTCGGGTCGGGCGTGTTCGTCACCCCTTCGACGCACCCCGGCGAAAGGATGTGACGATGACTTCACGCAGAACCGACGACGACTGGCTCGCCCAGCAGTTCGAGGCCCAGCGGACCCGGCTGCGGGCGGTCGCGACCCGCATGCTCGGTGACGGCGCCGAGGCCGAGGACGCCGTCCAGGAGGCGTGGTTCCGGCTCCAGCGCACGGGCGGCGACGCCATCGACAACCTCTCCGGGTGGCTCACGACCGTCGTCTCGCGCGTGTGCCTCGACCATCTCCGCTCCCGCACCGCGCGCCACGAGGACGCGTGGGCGCCCGTCGAGGAGGTCGCGGCCGAGCACCGGGACGAGTCCGCCGCCGAGCCCGAGGGCGCGGCGCTCGAGGCCGACGCGGTCGGCGCGGCGCTCCAGGTCGTCCTCGACACGCTCACCCCCGCGGAGCGGCTGGCGTTCGTCCTGCACGACCTGTTCGGCGTGCCGTTCGACCAGATCGGGCCCATCGTCGAGCGGACGCCCGAGGCGACCCGACAGCTCGCGTCGCGTGCCCGCCGGCGCGTCCGGGGGACGGTGTTCGCGTCCGACGAGGCCGCCGTCGGGCCGGACGGCGCCGAGCATGTCGAGCCGCCCGTGCTCTCGGCCGACCGGGCCCGCCAGCGCGAGGTCGTGGAGGCGTTCCTCGCGGCGTCGCGCGAGGGCCGGTTCGAGGACCTCCTGCAGGTGCTCGACCCCGACGTCGTCCTGCGCGCCGACCCGGCGGCCGTCGAGTCGACGGCGCGCGTGGTGGCGCAGGGGCTGCCCGCGCCCGTGCTCGCCCCCGAGGAGCACGGGGCGTTCGCGGTGGCGACGGCGTTCGTCGGGCGGGCGCTCGCGGCGCGGGTCGCGCTCGTCGACGGCGCGGTGGGCGCCGCGTTCGTGCTCGGCGGGCAGGTGCGGTCGGCGTACGCGATGCGGGTGCGGGACGGACGCGTGGTCGCCGTCGACGTGTACGGGGACCCCGAGACGCTGGCCAGGACGGACGTGGTGCTGCTCGAGACGGCCTGACCCGGGCGCCCGGCGGCCGAGGCCCGGCTCAGGGCGCCGTGACGTAGTCGCCGTGCCGGAGGTCCTCGAGCAGCGTCGGGTGGTGCGGCGCCCACCCGAGCGTCCGCCGGGTGAGCTCGCTCGACGCCGGGACGTCGGCGCCGTAGACGGTCGCCATGAAGGGGTTGCCGAAGTGGTCGCCGGCGTCCTCGGGGTCCACCGGCTCGGCCGGGACGCCGAGCTTCTCGCCGATCGTCTCGGCGATGCTCCGGAACGGGACGTCCGTCTCGGCGACGCCGTGCCAGGTGCTGCCGGCGGGCGCCTCCTCGAGGGCGAGGCGGTAGAGGGCGGCGGCGTCGAGCCGGTGCACGGCCGGCCAGCGGTTCGTCCCGTCCCCGACGTACGCCGAGACGCCGGTCCGTCGGGCGGTCGCGATCAGCATCGGGACGAAGCCGTGGTCGTGGGGGCCGTGGACCGTCGGAGCGAGGCGGACGACGACGGCTCGCACGCCTCGCGGGGCGAGGTCGAGGCACGCCCGCTCGCCGGCGTGCCGCAGGCCGGCGACGGCGTCGGGCCGTCCGGGGTCGGTCTCGACGCCGACCCGGCCGGCGGGCAGCACGAGGGTGCCGGAGGTCACGACGAGGGGCCGGTCGGTGCCGACGAGGGGCTCGCCGAGGGCCTCGATCGCGGCGACGTCGCGTCGGGTCATGGCCTGCGGGTCGCTGAAGTCGCCGCCGAAGGCGAGGTGGACGACCCCGTCGGACCGGGCGGCGCCCGCGGCCAGCGCGTCGAGGTCGTCGAGCGACCCGGGCCACGGTGTCGCGCCCAGCGCTGACAGCCGGGCTGCGGCCGCGTCAGAGCGCGCGAGCCCCGTGACGCGGTGGCCGGCGCCGACGAGCTCGGAGACGATCGCGGGGCCGGTCTGCCCGGTCCCGCCGGTGACGAAGACGTGCATGCGTGCTCCTCGGTGCGGATCGGATCGACGTAGTGTCACTCAGTGACACTACACGTCATGTCACTGAGTGACGCCAACGGGTCGCGGCGAGTACGCTGCCGGGATGCCCCGAAGCGGCGCCGAAGCGCGTGACAGGCTCGAGCGCGCGGCGCTCGAGCTCTACGACGAACGGGGCTACGACCAGACCACCGCCGCCGACATCGCCGCTCGCGCCGGCGTCACGGCGCGCACGTTCTTCCGGCACTTCGCGGACAAGCGCGAGGTCCTCTTCCACGTCGAGGCCGGACTGCAGGAGGAGATGGCGCGAGCCCTCGCGGCCGTTCCGGACGACGTCCCGCCGCTCGCCGCGATGCTCCAGGCCTTCCGCTCGATGGCCCCCGGCATGGAGGCGAACCGGCGGCTCGCCGAGGCCCGGCACCGGGTGATCGCGGCCACCCCCGCGCTGCGCGAGCGCGAGCTCGCCAAGGCCGCCGCGATGGCGGCCACGGTCGCTGCAGGGCTCCGCGCACGCGGGCTGTCCGAGTGGCACGCGACCCTGTTCGCCCAGGTCGGCACCGCCGCGCTCGGGCACGCCGTGCACGCCTGGACGGCCGACCCGTCGGCCGACTACGACGACCTCGTCGTCCGCACGTTCGCCGCGCTGCGCGAGCTCGCGGACCCCGAGCCGGACGGGCGCCCCGCGTCAGTCGCGGGACCAGGCCAGCGACGCCGCAGCGATCACCACGAAGACCATCGCCGCGACCACGAGACCTGACACCGCCACGAGCACGCCGGTCGCCGCGAACAGCACGACCTTGGCGGCGATGCGCGGTGTGCGGGCCAGGCGGCGGGACGCGCGCGGCGCGAGCCACCGGCCCCACGGCAGGGCCGCCGCGAGGACGAGCACGACGGCGAGCAGCACGGACACGGCCGCGCCGCCGCCGAGCCGGGCGCCCGCCACCGCGAGGAGCGTGAGCATCGCGAGCTCGACCGCGAAGGCCAGCACGCCGGCGCCGGTGACCCGCACGGCGGTGTCGGGAGCGGGCGACGGCGGAGCGGCGGGCTCGGGCATGCGGCGAGCGTAACGAGCGCGTCCGGTCCGCTGCGGCGCCGCGCCGGTCGCGATACGTTCGCGACGACGGACCGGACCCGCCGGGGCGTCGGAGCGGAGGGTGCCGGTGGACCAGGAGGCGTGGACGCTCGTCCTGTTCGCGCTGTGCGCGGCGCTCGCACCGTTGCTCGCGCGCGGGGTCCGGCGGTTCGCGCCCGTCCCCGTCGTGGTGTTCGAGATCCTGCTCGGGTTGCTCGTCGGGCCCGCGCTGCTCGGTTGGGCGACACCGAGCGCCTTCACGGACCGGCTCTCGGACTTCGGGCTCGCGATGCTCTTCTTCCTCGCCGGGCACGAGATCGACGTCGCCGGGATCCGGGGACGGCCGCTGCGCCGCGCGGTCGGGGGCTGGGGCGTGTCGCTCGTGGTCGGCGTCGGGCTCGGCGTCCTCCTCGCGTCGACCGCAGCGGCCGGGGTGTTCGTCGGGATCGCGCTCACGTCGACCGCGCTCGGCACGATCCTCCCCGTCATCAGCGACGCCGGGGAACTCGGGACCCCCTTCGGGCGGGCCGTGAGCGCCGTCGGAGCCGTCGGCGAGTTCGGTCCGCTCATCGCGATCTCGATCTTCCTCAGCGGGCGGCAGCCGGGGACCGCGACCGTGGTGCTGCTGCTCTTCGTCGTCCTGGCGGCGGGTGCCCTCGTCCTCGCGGTCCGGACGCCGCACGGTCGCGTGCACCGCGCGATCGAGGCGACGCTGCACACGAGCGGGCAGTTCGCGGTCCGGCTCGTCATGCTCGTGGTGGCCGTCCTGGTGGCGATCAGCATCTGGCTCGGGCTCGACATGCTGCTGGGCGCGTTCGTCGCCGGGCTCGTCCTCAAGGCCCTCATGCGGGACGCCGCGGACCCGCTCGTCGAGCAGGTCGACGCGAAGATCGAGGCCGTGGGCTACGGCTTCCTCGTGCCCATCTTCTTCGTGTCGACGGGGGTCACGTTCGACCTCGACGCGCTCGTCAGCTCCGGCTTCGCGCTCGCGGGGCTGCCCGTGTTCCTCGCGCTGTTCCTGGTCGTCCGCGGCATCCCGGGGGCGTTCGCGGCCCCGGCGGAGGCGACGCGGCGCGACCGCGTCTCCCTCGCGTTCTTCTCCGGCACCGCGCTGCCGATCATCGTCGCCGTCACGAACATCGGGCGGGACGCCGGCGACCTGTCGAGCGCGACCGCGACCTCGCTCGTCGGCGCGGGGCTGCTGTCGGTTCTCGTGTTCCCGCTCGTCGCGCTCGCGCTCCGCGGCACGCGGCGCGACGTCGAGGAGGGCGCCGACGAGACCACGGAGGTCCCGGAGGAGGCCTGACCGGGCGATCGTTCCACCGAACCGACGCGGATCGTCGCCCGGACGGTGTCGAGACGACGATCTGGGTCGGTTCGGCGCCTCACGCGAGGATCACGTGCAGCCGCCGGGGGCCGTGGACGCCCTCGACCCGCTCGAGCTCGATGTCGCTCGTCGCGCTGGGCCCGCTGATCCACGTCTGCGGGCGCTCGGGGTGCTCGGCGAGGAGCCGGACCGCCTCGGGGACGAGCTGCACGACCTGGTCCGTGCGGACGACGCAGACGTGCAGGTCGGGCACGAGCGAGACCGCGCGCCGGCCCTGGTCGGGTGCGCCGTCGAGCACGATCGTCCCGGTCTCCGCGATCGCGACGCGGCACGCGGTGACGACGCCGAGCGACCCGTCGAGGTCGGCGGGCGACAGCGGGGCGTCGCGGGAGTCCGTGCGGACGGCGACCCCCTCGGGCAGGGCGGCGAGCCAGGCCGGGGCGAGACCGTCGGGCACGACGAGCGCTGCGCCGTCGGGCGCGTCCGCCCGGGCCGTGGTCACGATCTCCGCGACGACGCGCGCGATCGCGGCCGCCCGCGCGTCACCGTCGCCGCTGCCGGCGTCACCGTCGGTGGACGGAGCGTTACCGTCGGCGGACGGAGCGTCACCGTCGGCGGACGGAGCGTCACCGTCGGCGGACGGAGCGTCACCGTCGGCGGACGGAGCGTCACCGTCGGCGGACGGAGCGTCACCGCCGGTGGACGGAACGTCACCGTCGGCGCGGTGGACGGTCGCCTGGTAGTCGACGAGCCGGTCCTCGAGGAGCGCGACGACCTCGGCACCGCCGGCCACCAGCCCGCCCGACGCGCGGTACGCCCGCGGCACGGCGACGTCGCCCGCGGGGGCGCCGTCGCCGGACGCGGGGGCGACGCCGGGCTCGGGGCGCCCGTCGCGCTCGGGGAGCCCCGCGGGCGTGCCGGACCGTTCGCCGGGTGGCGGTACCTCCCCGGTGGGCGGTGCCGCGAGCGCGGCCCGGACCCGGGCGAGGACCTCGTCGCGCGCGCTCATCGGTTCTCCTTCCACCAGCGCCGGAACGGCTGCTTCGGTGGGGCGGGGAGGTCGCGGGCGCCGGTCCACAGCGAGCCGGGGAACGGCAGGGACCGGATCTGCCCGTCGCGCGCGGCGACGCGCCCTGCCCCGGACGCGCGCTCGGCGGCCCCCATCCGGCGCCCGTCGGACATCACCCAGGACGCGGCCCGCATCGCGGCGCCCCAGCCGGTGGGCCGGTGGCGGGCGTGGTCCTCGTCGACGTCGCGGGCGCGCAGGTGCACGAGGAGGGTCGGGATGTCGATCTTCACGGGGCACACCTCGTAGCACGCGCCGCAGAGCGTCGACGCGTAGGGGAGGGTCGCGTTGGGGTCGTCGTGCGACTGCACGCCCGTGAGCTGCGGGGTGAGGATCGCGCCGATCGGGCCGGGGTAGACGGACTGGTAGGCGTGCCCGCCGACCCGCTCGTACACCGGGCAGACGTTGAGGCACGCGGAGCAGCGGATGCAGCGCAGGGCGTCGCGGCCGACGTCGTCGGCGAGGGCGCGGGTGCGCCCGTTGTCGAGGAGGACGAGGTGGAACTCCTGAGGTCCGTCGCCGGGCGTGACGCCCGTCCACAGCGACGTGTAGGGGTTCATCCGCTCGCCGGTCGAGGACCGGGGGAGGAGCTGCAGGAAGACCTCGAGGTCCTCGAAGGACGGCACGAGCTTCTCGATCCCCATGACCGTGACGAGGGTCTGCGGGAGCGTGAGGCACATGCGCCCGTTGCCCTCCGACTCGACGACGGCGAGCGTCCCCGTGTCCGCGACGGCGAAGTTCGCGCCGCTCACGGCGACCCGCGCGGACAGGAACTTGCGGCGCAGGTGGAGGCGCGCGGCCTCGGCGAGCGCGGCCGGGTCGTCGGTGAGGTGCGCGGGCGCGTCGCCCATGCGCTCGAGGAAGATCTCCCGGATCTCGGCCCGGTTGCGGTGAATCGCGGGAACGAGGATGTGGGAGGGCTGGTCGTCGGCGAGCTGCACGATCAGCTCGGCCAGGTCGGTCTCGAACGCCGCGATCCCCTGGGACGCGAGGTGCTCGTCGAGCCCGATCTCCTGCGTCGCCATGGACTTGACCTTGACGACCTCGTCGGCGCCGGTGGCCTTCACGAGGTCGGTGACGATCGCGTTCGCCTCCGCCGCGTCCCGCGCCCAGTGCACGACGCCCCCGCGCGCCGTCACGTTCTCCTCGAGCCGCTCGAGGAGCTCGGGCAGGTGCGCGAGCATGGTCGCCTTGAGGGCGGCGCCCGCGTCGCGCAGCTCCTCCCAGTCGGGCACCTCGCCGACGACGCGCGCCCGCTTGGCCCGGATCGTCGACGTCGCGTGGCCGAGGTTGCGCCGGAGCTGGGCGTCGTCGAGCGCCGCGCGGGCCGCCGTCGGGAACGGGTCGCCCCAGCGCAGCGGCTCGCGCGGGTGCGGGACGCCGAGGAAGACGGGGTTCGTGGACGCGGGGCCCGTCGCGGTGCTCATGCGGCGCTCCCCTCGGCCGCGTGCGCGCCCGGGCCGCCGACCTCGACGGGCTCGTCGAGCGTGGAGGCGAGGATCTCCGCGAGGTGCATGATCCGGACGCCCGCGCGCAGCCGCGAGAGGCCACCGCCGATGTGCATGAGGCACGAGTAGTCGCCCGCCGTGAGCACCTCCGCCTCGGTCTCCTTCACCGCGGTCACCTTGTCCGCGAGCATCGCCGTCGACGTCGGGGCGTTCTTCAGTGCGAACGTCCCGCCGAACCCGCAGCAGCTCTCGGCGTCCCGAAGCTCGACGAGGTCGATGCCGTCGACCGCGCGCAGGAGGCGCAGCGGCTTGTCGCCCACGTGGATCATGCGCAGCGAGTGGCACGTGGGGTGGTAGGTGACCCGGTGCGGGAAGTGCGCGCCGACGTCGGTCACGCCGAGCACGTCGACGAGCAGCTCGGAGAGCTCGTACGTGTGCCGCGAGACGGCGTCGGCGCGGCGGGCGAGGTCCTCGTCCCCGGCCCGGCGGCACACCATCGCCTGCTGGTGCCGGACGGCGCCCGTGCACGACCCCGAGGGCAGCACGACGGCGTCGAACTCGCCGTCCAGCACGGGCTCGAACGCGCGGACGTGGTTGCGCACGACCGGGTACGCGGCGTCGAGGTAGCCGGTGTTGACGTGCATCTGCCCGCAGCACGCCTGACCCGGCGGGAACACCACCTCGTGGCCGAGGCGCTCGAGCAGGCGGACCGTGGCCTGCGGCGCCTGGGGGAAGAGGGCGTCACCGATACAGGTGGCGGCGAGGGCGATGCGCATGGTCGGGCTCCTCGGGGGCGAGTCGCGCGGTTCGTCCCCAGTCTGGCGCCCCCGGCGGGCGTCGTCCCGTCAGGACGCGACCGGGAAGGCCGCGACGCGCCGTCGGACGGCCTCGACGCCCGGGACGGGGGCGCGGCCGAGGAGCTCCCCGAGCGTCGACGTGGGTTCGCTCGACCACGGGCCGCGGAGGTCCCGGTAGAGGTCGAGGAGCTGCCGGGCGGCGGCCGGAGGGAACCCGGCTCCGGCGGCGACCTCGCGGTAGGCGTCCTCGGGGACGGTGCGCAGCGGGGTCCCGGCGAGCTCGGCCAGGTCGTCCCAGGTGACGACGTCGGGCCCGGTGAGCTCGTGGACCGCGCCGTCGTGCCCGTCCGACGTGAGGACGACGGCGGCCGCCTCCGCGAGGTCGGTGAGCGCGGCGGGCGTGGCGCGGGCGCCGTCCGCGGGGGCGACGAGCTCGCCGGCCCGGCGGGCCCAGACGACGTCGCGCGCGAGGGCGTCGGCGAGGCCGGTGGACGCGCGCAGGATCGTCCAGTCGGGCCCGGCGGCGCGCAGCCGGGCCTCGAGCCCGACGTAGTCCTGGACGAGCGGCACGGTCGCGCGGTCGAGGTCGGCCCAGGTGGTGAGCACGACGCGATCGACCCCGGCGCGGGCGGCGGCGTCGATCGCGGCGGCGACGCGGGGCGCGCGGCGGCTCGTGTCGGCGCCGAAGAAGGTCGCGTTGACGAGCAGCGTGGAGACGCCCACGAGCGAGCGCTCGAGGGTCGCGGGGTCGTCGAAGTCGCCGGGACGCACGGCGACGCCGTCGGGCAGGGACGCGAGGGACGGGTCGCGGACGGTCGCGACGACGGGCTCGTCGGTGCGGGCGGTGAGCGCGGTGACGACGGCGCGGCCGAGCTCGCCGTTGCCGCCGGTGACGGCGATGGTCATGGGTTCCTCCTGCCATACTGATGCGGGGCGGGTGCCCCGCTTACGAAGATACGGGGCGCGCGCCCCGGTTAGCAAGAGGAGTCGCCATGCCCGGACCTGCCGGCCGTGCACCGCGCGCGGACGCCGTCCGCAACCGCGCGAAGATCCTCGCCGCGGCGGACGAGGCGTTCGCCGCGGCCGGTACCGACGTCCCGCTCGACGACGTCGCCGCCCGTGCGGGTGTCGGCGCGGGCACGGTGCACCGCCACTTCCCGACCAAGGAGGCGCTCGTCTCCGCCGTCGTCGCCGGGAGGCTGGGGCGGCTCGCCGACGCGGCGGACGCGCTCGTCGCCGGACTCGGCGCCGACGCCTCGCCCGGAGCGCCGGGCGAGGCGTTCTCCGGGTTCCTCGTCGAGCTCATCGAGCACGCCCGCCACAACGTCGCGCTCAGCGAGGCGCTCGGCGGGACCCTCGGCGTCGAGGGGGACGAGCAGGCCCGCCGGCTCAGCGCGGCGCTCGCCGACCTGCTCGCGGCGGCCCAGCGCGACGGCGCCGTGCGGGCCGACCTGACGGTCGCCGAGCTGCACGCGGTCGTGGGCGGGGCGCTCGCGATGGAGCGCCACCTGCCCGCCGGGCGCACGGGGCTCGGGCTGGAGGTCGTCGTCCGCGGGCTGCGGCCGTCGCCGTGACGCAGCGAGGCGGGGTGGTGGCCGCAGCCACCACCCCGCCCTCGTGTTCTCCCGGTCGGGACCGTCAGTCGTTGCGCGCGGTCTCCGGGCCGGTGACGCGGCGCAGCAGCGGGAACGTCGACGCGATCACCCCGAGCCCGACGACCAGCCCGATCCCCACCGACGCCCAGTAGGCGCCGCCGACCGCCGTCAGGTCGTAGTCGAGCTGCGCGGCCAGGAAGAGCTGCGCCGTCCCGAAACCCGCCGCGACCGCGACCACGGCCCCCGCGAGCAGCGGGACCGCCGTCTCGAGCGTGATCACCCGCCGCAGCATGCCGAGCGGGACGCCGGTCAGCCGCAGGAGGCTGAACGGGCGCTTGCGTTCGTTCACCGACCCGGCCGCGCTGACGGCGAGGCTGCACCCGCCGACGACGAGGCTGATGGCGACGATCACCTCGGCGAGCCGCTGGTACTGGGCCAGCTCGCTCGTCGAGCTCGACTGCTCCTCGTGCACCGTGTAGGGCGTCATCCCGCCGGGGTACACGGCCTCGACGATCGTGCGCGACCGCTCGATCGCCGCCGTCGAGCCGTCGGTCTGGACGCCCACGCCGAGCGTGTCGAGCCCGCCGAGGGACGCCGGGTCGACGTCGGCCGTCGGCCAGACCACCCCGGTCCGGTCGTCGGTCGGGTCGAATGCGACGAGCGCGACGTCGGCCCCTGGGGAGCACGTGCCCCAGGTGGGGAGAGTGGCGAGCTCGTCGCAGGAGACGTAGCCCGGGTGGCCCCACAGGCCGTCGGGGATGCCGAGGTCCTCGGGCTGGGCGTCCGGTCCGGTGTGGACGACGGCGACGCCCGACACGCCCGGCACCGCGCTCAGGTCGGAGACGAGCGAGCCCGGCACGGTGACGGTCGAGCCTGCCTCGCGCCGGCCCTCGAGGTTCTTGACGAGCACGTTCCCGGCCTGTGTCGAGACGGCCGCCGGGCCGCGCTCGGCGACGAAGCTGGTGATCGTCCCGGTCGCCACCGTCCCGACGAACAGCGCGAGGATCAGGCCGCTGACGCTGCGGAACGCGGCGCGCGGGTCGTCGCCGAGACGCCGCCCCGCGAGCAGGACGGTCGGCCTGCCGGTCCGGACGGCGAGCAGGCGGGATCCGGCGCGCGTGAGCCATGGACCGGCCACCACGAGCCCGACCATGACGACCGCGATGCCGCCGAGGTAGCTCGTGAGCTGGGCTCCGGTCGTGCTCGGCGGCCCGGCGACCGCGAGCCAGGCCAGCCACAGGAGCCCCGCCGCGAACGGGACGAGGCGCCACGGGCTCGGGTCCTTCGGTGCGGTCCGACGGCTGACCCCGAGCGGTGAGACCACGACGCGGCGCATCGCGAACCGGGACGCGACCGCGGCGGCGACCGGCACGAGGACGAGCACGAGGACGACGTCGAGGGGGCTCAGCCTGTAGTCGGCGGCCTGGAACCTCGATCCGGTGAGCGGGATCTGCAGGACGAGCGGGCGCAGTGCCAGGAACACCCCGAAGCCCACGACCGTGCCCGCCGCCGCGGCCACGACCGACTCCATCGCGGCCACGGTCCGGACCTGGCGGGGCGTGGCCCCGACGAGTCGCATGGCCGCGAGCCGCTGCTCGCGCCGGGCCGCGGAGAGCCGGGTGGCCGCGCCGATGAACACGAGGATCGGGATCACGAGGGCCACCCCGACGACGCCGAAGACCAGCGCGACGGCGTTCTTGTTCATCCCGAGCCCGACGGCGCAGGTCTCGCCGGCGCACGCGTCCGGGGACACCGTCGCGATGCTCGTGACCTGGACCGCGTGCCCGGACTGGGACAGCTCCGCGGGCGTCCGGCCGACGATGATCACGAGCGTGGCGGGGGAGGGAAGGGCCTCGTCGCCGATGGTCCCGGCGTTCGTCGGCGAGCCGTAGCGCGCGGCGAGCTCGTCGTCGGGCGTCTCGGCGAGCAGCTTCTGCATCGCGGGTGACGCCACGTACTGCCCGGGCCCGGGGAGGGCGTCGACTCCCGGCGGGAGCGGCGAGTCCGGACCGGTCGTGGCGACGTCGACGCGGCCGATCGTCTTGCCCTCGAACGTGTCCGCGGAGAGCTGCCACCACAGCGGGTCCACCGCCGCCTTGCCGTCGTCGGGAGCTCCCGCCGGGTCGGCGGGGGCGGGCGGGGGTGCGGGCACGTCGCCGTCTGCGCCGCCCGGGTCCTGCCCGGCGGCGACCGTCGTCGGGTCGAAGCCCGTCTCGAGCCAGGCGTACCGCTGGTTCTGCGCGGTCACGGCGGTGAGGCCCGCGACCATGGTGAGCAGGAGCCCGACCCCCAGCGCGATGGCCGCGGCGATCACCCCGAGCCGGACGATCGCCTCACGCCCGCCCGCGACGGAGAGCCGGAGGCCGAGGCGGATCACGGCCGACCCGCCGTGACCGCGGCGACGGGGGCGGGCGACGTGACCTTGCCGTCGCGGACGAGGACCAGCCGGTCCGCGTACGCGGCGACGCGCGCCTCGTGCGTCACGAGGACGACGGTCGTGCCCTGCTCGCGCGCCGCCGCCTGCAGCAGGTCCATGACGCGCTCGCCCGTGAGCGAGTCGAGCGCGCCCGTGGGCTCGTCGGCGAAGAGGACCGGGGGCCGGGCGACGAGCCCGCGTGCGAGCGCGACGCGCTGCGCCTGCCCGCCGGACAGCTCGCCGGACCGCCTCTTCTCGAGGCCGTCGAGCTCGAGCCGGGCGAACCAGGAGCGGGCGGCCTCGAGCGCCTGCGCCCGTCCGACGCCGGACAGCAGCAGCGGGAGCGCGACGTTCTCCTCGGCGGTGAGCTCGGGGACGAGCTGGCCGAACTGGAAGACGAAGCCGAACCGGTCGCGGCGCAGCGCGGAGCGGCCGGTCTCGCCGAGCGTGTCGACCCTCGTGCGGCCGTGCGCCCGGTCGTCGCCGCCCCCGTCGAACCAGACCTCGCCCGCGTCGGGCACGAGGATGCCGGCGAGGCAGTGGAGCAGCGTCGTCTTGCCGGAGCCGCTCGGGCCCATGACGGCGACGAGCTCGCCGCGCGCGACCTCGAGGTCGGCGCCGCGCAGGGCGGGGGTGGGGCCGAACGAGAGCTCGAGGCCACGGGCCTCGAGGACGGGGCCGGGCCCGGCCGGCTGTTGGTCGGTGGTCGTCATGAGTGGATCTCCCGGGTGAGCTGGTCGAGGCGGGCGACGGTGACGTCGATCCAGCGCAGGTCGGCCTCGAGGTGGAAGAGGGCGTTGTCGGCGAGGAGCGTGTCGAGAAGTGCAGCAGAGCCGCCGGTGCTCTTGATCGCGGTGAGCTCGCGCATGCGCTGCAGGTGGGCGACCTTCTGGGTGTCGAGGTAGTCGTGGGCGTCGCGCCCGAGGAGGATCGCGAGCACCACCTTGCTGAACAGCACGGACTGGAGGTGGGGCTCCGGCGCGACGGGCTCCTGGAGCCACGTCTCGACGTCGGACGCACCCTCCTCGGTGATGACGTAGCGCTTGCGCTCCGGGCCCGCGCCGGCCTCGGTCTCGCTGACCACGACCTTCCCGTCCCGGGTGAGCCGCGCCAGCGTGGAGTACACCTGCCCGAACGGCAGGGGCTTGTCGTGGCCGAACCACGTGTCGTAGGCGCGCTTGAGGTCGTAGCCGTGGGACGGCTCACGCTCGAGGAGGCCGAGAAGGGTCAGCGGGACGCTCATGCGAGCGACTATACACGCGAGGTATACCCCGAGTGAATAGTGCGTCTGACCGGCAGCGACACCACGAATCGAGCGGGGTCGTGCGCATCGAGGCGGACGTCGCCCCCGGCGAGCCGCGCGACCCTCCGCGCGAGCGGGAGCCCGAGCCCGGCGCCCGGGCTGTCCGGCCCACGCCGGCCCGGCTCGAAGATCTCGTCCGCGAGCTCCGGGTCGACGCCGGGGCCGTCGTCCTCGACGACGACCTCGACGACGTCCCCGGCCACCCGAGCCGCCACCCGCACGCGCGAGCGCGCGTAGCGGAGCGCGTTCGCGACGACGGGCGCGACGGCCTGCGAGGCGACCTCGAGGGGGACCGCGACGAACACCCCGGGGGCCGGGTCGACGGTGACCGCGACGTGCTCGGGCGGGGCGGCGACCGCCACCGCCGCGCCGACGACGTCGTCCACGGGCGTGGAGGCGTCGACGACCCGCTCGCCGCGGCTCACCGCGAGGAGGGTGGTGACCACCCCCGTGAGCGTGTCGACCGACGCCATGATCGCGTCGAGCCGCTCCGTGGACGTGCCCCGCGCCGCCGCGTCCATGGCGGCGAGCTCCGCCTCGGCGCGGATCACCGTGAGGGGGGTGCGGATCTCGTGCGCGAGCTCGGCGGTGAGCCGCTGCTCGGCGCGGATCGCCTGGGCCGCGCGGTCGAGGAGCCCGTCGAGGACGCTCCCGAGCTCGGTGATCTCGTCGTGCGGGGGGCCGAGCCCGAAGCGCCGGTCGAGGTCGGCGGCGCTCCATGCCGCGGCGTCGCGTGCCATCCCGGTCACGGGTCCGAGCGCCCGCCGCGTCGACCACGCCGTCAGGACCGTCACGGCGGCGACCACGACGACGCCCACGAGCGCCGTCAGGAGCGCTGCGAGGTGCTTGGTCGACTCGTACCCGCCGATCGGCAGCGCGACCACGAGGACGTCGTCGGTGCCGCTCACGTCCTCGGCCTGGAGGAGCCAGTCGTGCCACTCGGCGGGCTCGGCGCCCGGGTCGCGCGCGACCTCGGCAGCCTCCTCGTCGAGCTCGCCGCCCGACGGGCCCTCCACGGCCGTGCCGTCGGGCGCGAACACCCAGACGGTCGCGTCGCGCGCGGCGCTCGTGTCGAGCGTGACGTCCGACCCGTCGACCACGAGCCCCGCGGACACCGTCGCGGTGCGGTCCGCGAGCGCCGAGCGCGCGTCGGCGGCGACGACGCGGTCGAGCACGAGCCACACCACGCCCGTGAGCACGACGGCCCCGAGCAGCGTGACCGCGGCCGTCGCCGCTGCGATCCGCGTGCGGAGGCTGCGGGCGCCGGGCGCGGCGGCGAGCTTCATCGCAGCACGTAGCCCACGCCGCGGACGGTCTCGAGCGCGACGGGGGCCCCGACGGCCTCGAGCTTGGTCCGGACTCTCCGGACGAACGAGTCGAGCGTGTTCTCCGCGACCTGGGCGCCCATGGGCCAGCCGGCGGCCACGAGCTCGTGCCGGCGGACCACCTCGCCCCGCCGGCCCGCGAGCGCCGCGAGGACCCGGTACTCGGTGGGCGTGAGCTGGGCGGACGCGCCGCCCCACCGGACGGCGAACGCGGCCGGGTCGAGGCTGAGCCCGCTGGGTGGGACGGGCGGCCTGCCGCGGTGGGCGAGCGCGGCCACCCGGACCTGGAGCTCGGCGACGGCGAACGGCTTGGTCAGGTAGTCGTCGCCGCCCGCGCCGAAGCCCGAGACGAGGTCGGTGAGCGCGTCGCGGGCCGTGAGGAACAGGACGGGCGCCTGCTGCCCGGCGCCGCGCAGGGCCTGGCAGACGTCGCGGCCGTCGCCGTCGGGCAGGCCGATGTCGAGCACGAGCACCTCGACGCCCGACCCGGGGCCGAACGCGCGCACGGCCTCGGTGCCCCGGTAGGCGAGGCGGACCTCGTGCCCGGCGTGCTCGAGCGCGTCGCGCACGACGCCCCGGATCCTCGGGTCGTCCTCGCAGACGCCGATCACGGCCACGCGGCCATCGTAGGGTCGGCGCGTCGGGGCCGGCCCGCGGGGACGCCGCGCGCCGCCGGCGTGGTCAGGTGGGCGTCAGGTCGGCGCCTCTACGGTCGCCCGGTGCGAGGCTCCCTCTCCCTGCGTGCGTTCGTCCTCCCGGCCGTCGTGCTCGTCCCGTTCGTCGTGCTGCTCGTGGCGGTGCTCGCCGTGGGCGGCGACCCGCTCGGCGTGGACACGTGGTGGGCGGGCGTCGTGGCGGGATGGCACGCCCCGGGCGTGACGCCGGGTGCGCGGCTCGTGAGCGACCTCGGGGGCGGCGTCGTCGGCGGGGTCGAGATCCCGGCCGCGCTCGCCGCGCTGGTGTGGTGGCTGCGGTCGCGGCTGGCGGCGCTCGTCTTCGTCGCGGGCGGCGTGCTGTCGCTCGTGGCCACGCAGGTCACCAAGCACCTCGTCGACCGGCCGCGGCCCCCGACGGCGGGCATGCCGGGCTCGTTCGACTCGTTCCCGTCCGGGCACGTCGCGAACGCCGCGACCCTCGCCCTGCTGCTCGTCCTCCTGCTGGGCGTCCGGTGGCTGCGGCCGCTCGCCGTCGCCTGGCCTGCGGTGATGGTGCTCAGCCGCACGGTCGTGGGCGTGCACTGGTTGAGCGACACGCTCGCGGCGGCGTCGCTCGGCGCGGCGGTCGCGCTCGCGACCGTCGTCCTCGCGAGACGATTCGTGCCGCAGGCGTTGCCGGCGCGGCCGCCGTGGCCGCGGCCCGGCCGGACGGACGAGTCAGGTTCGTGGCAGGTCGCGCGTGCGAGCGTGCGTCCGTGACGTCCCCGCGCCCCACCGGACCCCGCGCCGGATCCCGCCCCGTCCCCCTCTCCACCCCCCGAGAGGCCGCCGTCACAGCGGGGGCGGGATCCGGTGGCGGACACCGGGCGGTCGCGCCGGTGCGCCCGGCCCTGGCGTCGGCGCTCGTCCGCGTCCCGCAGGTCACGGCCGGCTTCTGGGTCCTCAAGGCGCTCTCGACCGCGCTCGGGGAGTCGACGTCCGACTGGTCCGTCCAGACCCTCGGCCCCGTGCCCGCCGTCCTCGCGGGGCTGGTCCTGTTCGTCGTGGCGCTCACCGTGCAGCTGCGCGCCCGCCGCTACGTGCCGGCGCGGTACTGGTTCGCGGTCGTCGCGGTCGGCGTGTTCGGGACCATGTGCGCGGACGTCGTCCACGTCGGGTTCGGCGTGCCGTACCCGGTGTCGTCGGCGGCGTACCTGGCGCTGCTGGCCGTCGTGCTCGTCGCCTGGAAGCGGGTCGAGGGCACGCTCGACGTGCACGAGATCAGGACGACGCGGCGTGAGCTCTTCTACTGGGCGACCGTCGTCGCGACGTTCGCGGCGGGCACGGCGGTCGGCGACCTGGTCGCCACCACGACCGCCCTCGGGTACGCCGGGGCGGTCCTGCTGTTCGCGGTGCTCCTCACGGTCCCGGCGTTCGGGTACCGGGTGTGGGGCTGGAACGCGGTCGGCGCGTTCTGGACGGCCTACGTGCTGACCCGCCCGCTCGGGGCGTCCGCCGCCGACCTGTTCGGCAAGCCGACGGCTGACGGCGGGCTCGGCGTCGGGCAGGGCGTGGTCACGGCCGTGCTGGCTGCCGCGATCGTCGCAGGGGTCGGACTGCACGCGCTCGCGCTCTCGCGAGCGCCGTCGCCGGCGGAAACCACGGCGTAACTCCGCCGAGACACGCGCTGCCTAGCCTTCCCACGACCGGCGCGCCCGTCCCCGGACCTCCTCCGGGGCGGGCTCCGCGCGCCGGCGGTGAGGAGGAACGGATGCGTCTCCACAGCAGGCACGCCGCCTGGGCGGCACCGGCGGTCGTGCTCGGTCTGACCGGGGCGGCACTGGCCGCGGCGCCGGCGTCCGCGGCCCCGGAGGGCCGTCCGGGCACGGCGAGCGCGGGGACCTACCTCGCGCCGTACTACACCGAGGCCGACCTCACGGGCGACGACCGCGTCACCGACGCCGACGTCGCCCTGCTCGAGAAGGCGCTCGGCACCCGGAAGGGCGCGGCGGGCTGGTCGGCGGTCGCTGCCGCGGACCTCGACGGGGACGGCGCCATCACCGTGGCGGACGTCGCCGCCCTCGCGCAGCGCGAGCTCTACGACGACGGCACGTTCGACCTGGTCGAGGCGAGCGCCGTCGACATCCAGGCGGCCCTCGCCGCTGGCGTCGTGACGTCCGTGCAGCTCACGAAGGACTACCTGGACCGGATCGCGGCCTACGACCACACGCCCGCGGGCGGCACCGACCACGGCCTCAACTCGATCCTCACGACGGCCCCGGACGCCCTGGCCCAGGCTGCCGCGAGCGACGCGCGCCGCGCCGCCGGGACGTCGCGCGGCATGCTCGACGGCATCCCCGTCGTCCTCAAGGACAACTACGACACCGTCGACATGCCGACGACCGCGGGCTGCGAGTGCCTGCGCGCCAACCAGACCGCGGACGACGCGTTCATGGTCACGGGCCTGCGCGACGCGGGCGCCGTGGTGCTCGGGAAGGCGAGCCTCGACGAGTTCGCGACGGGCTTCAGCTCCGAGTACTCGCTCGGCACGCGCAAGGCGGACGGCACGATGGGCGCCGCGATCAAGGTCTACAGCCCGTACAACCTGACGAAGACCGCGGGTGGCTCGAGCGGCGGCACAGGCGCGTCGATCGCCGCGAACCTGGCCACGATCGGCTTCGGCACCGACACCGGCGGCTCGATCCGGGACCCCTCCAGCTACAACCAGCTCGTCGGCGTCCGGCCGACCGTCGGCCTCACGAGCCGCGACGGCATCGTCCCGCTCGCGCTCACGCAGGACACGGGCGGCCCGCTCGCCCGCTCCGTCTCGGACGCCGCGATCGCGCTCGACGCGGTCGTCGGGGCCGACGCGAACGACGCCGCCACCGCGGCGCAGGCCGGCAAGGTCCCCGCGTCATACACGTCGTACCTCGACCCGAACGCGCTGAAGGGTGCGCGGTTCGGCTACCTGCCGTCGACCGTTGGCACCAACGCGACCGTGAAGCGCCTGTTCGACCGGGCCGTCGCGGACCTCGAGGCGCAGGGTGCGACCGTCGTCGACCTGTCCGCGGACCCGGCCACGCCCACGGCGGCCGCCGACGTCGCGACCATCGGCGGCATCTCCAGCGGCAGCACCAACGAGTTCAAGGCCAACCTCGACGTCTACCTCACGCAGCACGCCGGCGCCGGGGTGCCCTACAAGACGCTCGCCGACCTCGTCGCCGACAACCTCGTCGACCCGTACTACTCGGCCCAGTACAAGAGCCGCAACAACGTCACCGACGCCCAGTACCAGGCGTGGACGACGCAGCACACCGCGGACATCCGGAAGAGCAACCAGACCCTCACCGCGGACCTCGACGCGGCGCACGTCGACGCCCTCGTCTACCCGACGACCGGCCAGTACACGACCCAGGGCACCAACCTGCGGCTCAGCCCCAACACGGGCATGCCGGCGGTCACCCTGCCGATGGGGCAGTCCGACGCGGCGCTCGACGGGACCGCCGCGGTCGCGGGCGCGGGGGTCAACCTCGAGCTCCTCGGCCGGAAGTTCGACGAGGGCCCGCTCCTCGGCCTCGCGTACGCGTACGAGCAGGCGACCCACCACCGGACGACGCCCGCGACGTACGGGGCGCTCGCGGGCGACGTCGTGACGGGCCCCGGCACGGACGGCGACGCCCCCGGGGACGCGAGCGTCGCGCTCACCACGAGCGCGTCGTCGAAGGTCCGGACGGGGGAGACCTTCACGGTCACCGTCTCCCAGGACGCCGCCGACCTGTACGCCTACCGGGCATCGGTCGCCTACGACGACAAGGACCTGCGCCTCGTGAAGGTCGAGTCCGGCACGACCGGCACCGACGACGTCGCGCGGGCGGCCGGATCGGTCACGGTCACGCACACCAAGCGCGGCTCGTCGCCGTCCGCCGAGGGCGCCACGGACCTCGTCACGCTGACGTTCCAGGCGGTCCACGCGGGCCGCGCGTCGATCGCGCTGACCGGTCTGACGACGGTCACGAGCGAGGCCGTCGCGGCGCCCGTCCGGGTCGCCGGCCAGGAGCTGTCCCTGTCGACGGCGGGATCGCCCGTGCGCGACTGACCGAGCGCCACGCGGCCGAGCGAGGCCGCGGCAGAGCGGACACGGCGACCCGCCCGGGCTCCCCGGGCGGGTCGCCGCTGTCGGCGGGGTCCCGTAGCGTCCCGAAGATGAGCGACGACGCCTGGACCATCGACGACCACCTGCGCGGCAAGCCCGCCGCGTCCCTCGCCCTCTTCGACGCGTTCGTGGAGCTCGTGGCGGCCTGCGGGCCGTACACGGTCTCGGTCAGCAAGAGCTCGATCACCTTCAAGGGCACCCGCCGTGGCTTCGCGGGCGCCAAGCCCGACGCCCGCGGGCTCAAGGGCTACCTCGACCTCCAGCGCCCGGTCGAGGACCCGCGCATCAGCTCCGTGTCCCCGTACGAGTCGCGGCTCTTCGTCCACCAGTTCCGTGTCGCGGAGCCGGCGGAGCTCGACGAGACCTTCGCCGGCTGGGTCGGCGAGGCGTACGCCGTCGGGCGTGGAGATCACGTCTTCGGTCCCCGGTAGACTCGGAGCTGCGCCGTCGCGCACCCCACCACTCCACCTGAGGGACCCGATGACCGCCGCCCCCGTGACCCCTTCCTCCGACGCGCCCGCTCGCCCTCCCGTGACGGACACGGTCGAGCGCGCCGCTGCGACGCCCGACGAGGTGCAGCCGTACGCCGAGCTCGGCCTCAAGCCGGACGAGTACCAGCGCATCCGCGACATCCTGGGGCGCCGGCCCACGGCCGCCGAGCTCGCGATGTACTCCGTCATGTGGTCGGAGCACTGCTCCTACAAGTCGTCCAAGGTGCACCTGTCGAAGTTCGGCAAGGCCACGACCGACGAGATGAAGGAGCACCTCCTCGTCGGGATCGGCGAGAACGCGGGCGTCGTCGACATCGGCGACGGCTGGGCCGTGACCTTCAAGGTCGAGTCGCACAACCACCCGAGCTTCGTGGAGCCGTACCAGGGCGCCGCGACCGGCGTCGGCGGCATCGTCCGCGACATCATCTCGATGGGCGCGCGGCCCGTGGCGGTCATGGACCAGCTCCGGTTCGGTGACGTCGCCCACCCGGACACCGCGCGCGTCGTGCACGGCGTCGTCTCCGGCGTCGGCGGCTACGGCAACTCGCTCGGCCTGCCGAACATCGGTGGCGAGCTCGTGTTCGACGCGTCGTACCAGGGCAACCCGCTCGTCAACGCGCTCTGCGTGGGCGTGCTGCGCCACGAGGACATCCACCTCGCCAACGCGACCGGCGTCGGCAACAAGGTCGTGCTCTTCGGCGCCCGCACGGGCGGCGACGGGATCGGCGGCGCGTCGATCCTCGCGTCCGAGACGTTCGAGGACGGCGTCCCCGCGAAGCGCCCGAGCGTCCAGGTCGGCGACCCGTTCATGGAGAAGGTCCTCATCGAGTGCTGCCTGGAGCTGTTCCAGGCGGGCGTCGTCGAGGGCATCCAGGACCTCGGCGCCGCGGGCATCTCGTGCGCCACCTCCGAGCTCGCGTCCAACGGCGACGGCGGCATGCACGTCTGGCTCGACGACGTCCTCCTGCGCGACCCCACGCTGACCGCGGGCGAGATCCTCATGTCGGAGTCGCAGGAGCGCATGATGGCGGTCGTCACGCCCGACAAGCTCGACGCGTTCCTCGCGATCACGGGCAAGTGGGACGTCGAGTCGTCGGTCGTCGGCGAGGTCAACGACTCCGGCCGCCTCACGATCGACCACCACGGCGAGCGCATCGTCGACGTCGACCCGCGCACCGTCGCCCACGAGGGCCCGGTCTACGAGCGCCCGTACGCGCGCCCGGCCTGGCAGGACGGGCTCGCCGCCGACACGCTCTCCTCGGAGAGCGCGAAGCAGCACTACCCGCGCCCCGCGTCGGGCGACGACCTGCGCCGCGCCGCGCTCAAGCTCCTGGCGAGCCCCAACCTGGCGTCCAAGGCCTGGGTGACCCACCAGTACGACCGGTTCGTCCAGGGCAACACGGCGCTCGCCCAGCCCGACGACGCCGGCGTGGTCCGCGTGGACGAGGAGACCGGGCTCGGGGTCGCGATCGCAACCGACGCGAACGGCCGCTACGCCAAGCTCGACCCGCGCACGGGCGCGAAGCTCGCGCTCGCCGAGGCGTACCGGAACGTCGCGGCGTCGGGCGCGCGCCCGCTCGCGGTGACCGACTGCCTCAACTTCGGCTCGCCCGAGGACCCGGACTCCATGTGGCAGCTCGTCGAGGCCATCGAGGGCCTCGCCGACGCGTGCCGCGAGCTCGGCGTCCCCGTCACCGGCGGCAACGTCTCGCTCTACAACGGCACGGGCGAGCCCGGCCAGATCGACTCGTCGATCCACCCGACCCCCGTCGTCGGCGTGCTGGGCGTGCTCGACGACGTCGCCCGCGTGACGCCGTCCGGCTGGCGCACCCCCGGCGAGACGATCTACCTGCTCGGCACGACGCGCGCCGAGCTCGACGGGTCCGCGTGGGCCGACGTCGCCTACGCGCACCTGGGCGGCGTGCCGCCGCAGGTCGACCTGGCCGCCGAGAAGGCGCTCGCGGGCGTCCTCGTCCAGGGCGCGCGCGACGAGTTCGTCGAGGCCGCGCACGACCTGTCCGAGGGAGGGCTCGTCCAGGGGCTGCTCGAGGCGAGCCTGCGCTTCGGCGTCGGCGCGCGCGTCTCGCTGGACGCGCTGCGCGAGCGCGACGGCGTGACCTCGTTCGAGGCGCTCTTCTCCGAGTCCACCGGCCGTGCGCTCGTCGCGGTGCCGCGCGGCGAGGAGCAGCGGCTCGTCGACGCGTGCACGGCGCGGGGCGTCGCGCTCCTCAAGCTGGGCGTCGTCGGCTCGGCCGAGCCCGAGTCGGGCGCCGGGGACGCGGAGGAGTCGCTCGTCGTCGGCGGGCTCTTCACCGTGCCGCTGAGCGAGGCCCGCGAGGCGTTCGAGGGCACCCTGCCCGCCATCTTCGGCTGAGTCCGACCCGCGGCGAGGAGGCCGGCATGGGGTTGTTCGGGAGGCGGCGCGCCGCCGATCCGTCGTCGTGGGACGAGCTGTGGGAGGCGCTCGCGCCGCTCGGCGGGCGGCTGACCCCCGACGCCGTCGCGCGCTGGGAGGACGCCGTCGTGACGTCGCCGCCCGCGTTCCTCGAGGCGGCGTCCGAGCAGCTCGGGCACGCCTACCGGCTGCTCGGGACCGAGGCCCACGCCCGCGAGATCGGTCCGGGGGCCTTCGCAGGCGCCGACCGTCCGTTCGCGCGGCTGCGGTTCGGCCGGGTCGTCGACGCGGTCGTCGCGAGCGGGGCCGACGCCGTCGCCCGGGTGGCCGCCGACCCGGCGGCGATCCGCTCGTACACGACCGGCGTCCCGCTCGCCGACCCCGTCCTGGCGTTCACGACGGACGCCGTCCCGCTCGGGGTCCGGCTCCTGCGCGTGCGCGACCGCGCGCGTTTCGAGCGGGGCGCCGAGCTCCGCGCGCCACGCCCGCCGCGCCGCGCCGAGCTGTCGCCGACCGACCTCGACAAGGACGCGCTCAAGGCGTGGCCGAGCCTCGCGGGCCGCAAGCCCGAGCGGGCCTGGGCCGGGATCACCGACCCGGAGGAGCCGTGGCTCGACGTCGACGCGTCGAACCTCGACCCCGTCCCGGACGCCCTCACCGACCCGACGGACGCGGGCGCGGTGCGCGGGATCCTCGACGCGCCCGGGAGCTGGTTCTCGGCCGGCAGCGCTGCGGCGGAACGGCTCTTCGTCGCGCTCGGCCCCGACGTCCTCGGCGCCGAGGCGCGCGCCGCGTCGGTCGGGCTGGTCGCCCTCGAGCTGCAGCGCCCCGACACTGCCGACGAGCAGCAGGCCGAGCCGGAGCAGTGGGCGGAGATGCTCACGGTGCCGGTCACGCTCGACGCCGCCGAGACCCGCGCGTCGGGCGCCCAGGAGCGCGTCGACGTGCTCGTCCGTGCGTGCGCGCGCCGCCTGCTCGACGTGCCGCTCGTCGCGACACCGCAGAACCTGCCGACCCTCACCCGCCTCGCCGGCACCTGAGGCGTCACCGCGCGGATCCGGTCGATCGTCGACGAGATCTTCCTGCCCCTCGCGCGGCACCACGGAGGTTCGGCGGAGGTGGTGGGCGGGCTCTGAGATCGGGTTGGCGCGGGGCGTGGGCGGCCCCGTGCGGGGCCTAGGCTCCCGCCATGGATCTGGTCCCCGCAGCGCCCGACGACGCTCGCCGCACCTCCGACACCGACCGCGCCTCCGACGCCGACCATGCTCGCCGCGCCCGCCGCGGGTCCACTGCGTCGCTCGCGGTCGCCGTCGTGCTCGCGCTGCTCCTGGCTCCCGCCGTCGCCGTGACCCTCGCGCGCGGCGTCGGCTACGACCGCCGGACCCCGTTCGCGCAGCTCGTGAGCGTCGCGCCGTGGTTCGGCGCGTGGGCGTTGCTCGTGGGGCTCACCGGGCTGGTCGTGGCGCTGGCCGTGGTGCGGCGGGCGGGCGCGGCCCGGCGGACGCTGCTCGTCGTGTCGGCGGTGGCCGGCGTGGTGGTCGCGGTGCAGGCCGTGTGGTGGGCGCCGTTGGCCACGGGGAGCACCGATGCCGGGAGCGCGGGCGCGACGCCAGAGCTGCGGGTCATGACGGTCAACGCGTTCGTGGGACGTGCCGACGCGGACGCGATGGTCCGGACGGTGCGCGAGGAGGGGGTCCAGGTCCTCGCCGTCGAGGAGCTGAGCGACGGTCTCCTGGCGCGGCTGCACGCCGCGGGCCTCGACGACGCCCTGCCGTACCGGGTGACCGGGTCCGTGGGGCCGGGGAACCGGGGGACGGGTCTCTGGTCGGCCTTGCCGCTCACGGATGCGGACGCGGGGGAGTCCACGTGGTTCGCGATGCCGTCGGCGACCCTGGCGGCGGGCTCGGGGGTGCCCGTCCGCGTCACCGCGGTGCACACCGTGCCGCCCTCGGTGGGCTCGACGTCGATCTGGGCGTCCGACCTGCGGGTGGTGCGCGACCGGCTCGCGGGCGACCCCACGGCGCAGGTCGCGCTCGGCGACTTCAACGCGACCCGCGACCACTCCGGGTTCCGCGACGTGCTGGGCGACCGGTTCGCGGACGCCGCCGACCGGGGCGGCCACGCCACGCTGACCTGGCCGACGAACCGCGTGTTCCCGCCGCTCGTCGGTATCGACCACGTGCTCGTGGACCGGTCCGACACGGTCACCGAGGTCCGGACCGTCCGCGTGCCCGGGTCGGACCACGCGGCGCTCCTCGCCACGGTCGGCCTGGTTCCCGCCAGCAGGTGACGCACGTCACAAACGGCTCCTAGACTCGAGGGAGGGCCAGACCGAAGGCGGTCGCGATGAGCACCATGCACGACCTCTGGCGGCGCGTGACGGGTCGCCGCCGGCACGACGACGCGCGCGGCCGCGACGCGGACGCCGGCCGGGTCGAGGTCGCCGCGGTCGAGGTCGACCCGCTCGTCACGCTCGACGTCCAGCTCCGTCTCGCGCTCGCCGCCGCGGAGGTGCGGCGGATCGAGGCGGACCCCGCCCTGTACGCGCGAGCGCACCACTGGCGCGCCGCCGTGCTCGCGTACGACTCGCTGCTGCGCGAGGCGTGCCGGCTCGCCGGGGTCGACGACGAGGACGTCGTGGAGCCGCCCGCGCCGCTCGACGCCGCGGCGCCCCGTGCGCAGGAGGCGCGCCTCCACGAAGAGCTCGAGCTCTCGTCGCGCGGCTGGAGCTGGTAGCCGCGCCGTTCTGGACAGCACTGTCCAAAACGCCTAGCGTGGGCGCATGCCCAGGAGACGAGAGTTCGACGAGGACGCCGTCGTGGACGCCGCCATCGCGGAGTTCACCGAGCACGGCTACGCGGGGACCGACGCGGTGGGGCTGTGCGAGCGCGCCGGCATCGCCCGGTCCAGCTTCTACAGCACCTTCACCAGCAAGGACGCCCTCTTCGAACGGGCCCTCGCCCGCTACACCGGTCGGGGGACGGAGGAGCGGGAGACGCTCGTCGCCAGCCGGGAGCCCTCGCCGGTCGTGCTGCGCCGCCGCTTCACGGACGCCCTCGGCGACCAGTGCGCGCGCGACGACCGCCCCGGCTGCCTCTCCGTGAACACCACGGTCGAGCTCGGTCGCAGCCTTGACGGCGTCACTGCGCTGCTCGACGCCGACCGCGGTGCCTGGATCGACGCCTACGCGCGGATCCTCGCCCGCGGACGGGACGAAGGCCACGTGCGGCCGGACGTCGACCCCGAGACGTTCGGCCCGCTCGTCCACACGACGCTCGCCGGGCTGCGGGTCGCGGCCCGCGTCGCCACCCCCGACGAGGTGCGCGCGCAGCTCGACGCCTTCCTCGACGCCCTCAGCACCGACGCCGGCCGCGCGGCCCTCGCTGCGGCCCCGGCCTGCGTCGCGGCGCCGGAGCCCGCCACGGCCGCGGGCGCGGAGGTCCAGGCGTGAGCGCGGCGGCCGCAGTTCCCGGGCGCGTCCGCGTCCCCGGAGTCGTGCTGCTGCTCGCGGCGGTCACGTTCTGCCTCGGGACCAGCGAGTTCATGATCGCCGGCCTGCTCGAGCAGATCGCCGACGACCTCGACGTCAGCATCCCGCAGGCGGGCCTGCTCATCACAGCGTTCGCCGGAGGGATGGTCGTCGGCGCGCCCGCGATGGCGGTCCTGACGCTGCGTCTGCCGACCCGCTCGACGCTCGTCCTCATGACCGTCGTGTTCGCGGGCGCCCACGTGCTCGGCGCGCTCGCCCCGGGGTACGGCGCGCTGCTCGCCTCGCGCGTCGTCGCGGCCGTCGCGTGCGGCGGCTACTGGGCCGTCGCGGCCGTGCACGCGCACCGCGCGAGCCCGCCCGAGGCCGTCGGGCGGTCGCTCGCCTCGCTCGTCGGCGGCCTGACGATCGCCAACCTCGTCGGCGTGCCCGGCGGTGCGTGGCTGGGGGAGCAGTACGGCTGGCGCGCCGCGTTCTGGGTGATCGCCGTCGTGACGGCGCTCGCGGCCGTCCTCGTCGCCGTCACGGTGCGCGACCGGCGCCCGGCCGAGGGCGTGGCCGAGCCGACGGCGCCGACCCGGACTCGGGACCTCCTCGCCCGCGAGCTCGGCGTCTTCCGTACTGGGCGGATCTGGCTCGCGCTCGCGACGACGGCCCTCTTCCAGGCGTCCGTGTTCGCCGCGTTCTCGTACTTCTCGCCGCTGCTCACGAAGGTCGCGGGTCTCGACCCCGACGCGGTGCCGCTCGCGCTCGTCGGGTTCGGGGTCGGCGCGTTCGTCGGCGTCACCGCGGGCGGACGGATCGCGGACCGGAACCTGTTCGGCAACCTGCTGGGCTCGCTCGTCGCGACCGCGGGGAGCCTGCTGCTGCTCGCGGCGGTGGCGTCGGTGCCGTGGGCGGCGATCGGGGCGGTCCTGCTCGTCGGGATGTCGGCGTTCTCGATCGCGGGCGCGCTCAACGCCCGCGTCTTCCAGATCGCCGCCGACGCGCCCACCCTCGCGGCCAGCATGAACACGGCGGCGTTCAACATCGGGAACGCCGCCGGGCCCGCGCTCGGGGGCGCGGTGATCGCCCTCGGTCTCGGCTACCGGGCGCCCCTGCTCGTCGGCGTCGTGCTCGCGGTGGGCGCCCTCGCGACGACGCTCGTCGTCATCCGGCGCGAGGGGATACGGGTGCGCCGCGCCGCACCGTCGGTCGCGTCCGTGGTGCAGGTCCCGGCCGAGGCGTGCTGCGCCGACTGAGCGGCCCGCCGGGCTGGCTCGTCCCCCCGGGGGCGCCGGCGGCGGCGCGGCGCATGCTGTGCCTGGGGCCACGCCGGGAGGCACTCGGCCGCCGGCGGCCGTCGTGCCCGGTGAGGGGACGGCCGGGGCGCTAGCCTCGTGCCGTGACCGACGACGCCGCGCGCCCCCCCTTTCCCCGTAGCCCTCGTGACGACGGCCGGCCCTCCGGCAGCGGGCACGTCGCCCTCGAGATCGCCGTCCAGGACGTCGCCGGGGTGCGCACCGCCCGGGCAGCCGGCGCCCAGCGCGTCGAGCTGTGCGTGGCGCTCGGTGCGACGGGCGGGCTCACGCCCAGCGTCGGGCTCGTGGACGTGGCGCTCGCCGTCGCGGAGGACTTCACCGACCACGAGCCGATCGAGGTCCACCCCCTGATCCGGCCGCGCGCGGGCGGCTTCGCCTACGACCGGACCGAGCTCGACGTCATGGTCGCCGACGTCCGGGCCGTCGTGGACGCGGGGGCGCACGGCGTCGTCGTCGGGGCGCTGACGGCGGACGGCCGGGTCGACGTCGAGGCGGTGCGCGCGCTCGTCGCGGCCGCGGAGGGTCGAGAGGTCACGTTCCACCGCGCGCTCGACGCCGTCCCCGACGTCCTCCGGGCGCTCGACACGCTCGCCGCCCTGGGGGTGGCGCGCGTCCTGACGTCGGGCGGCGAGGCGCGCAGCATCGACGGTCTCGAGCAGCTGCGCCGGTGCGTGCAGCACGTCCACGACGGCTCGCTGCCGCTGCAGGTGCAGGCGGGCGGGGGCGTGCGCGTCGCGGACGTCGCGGCGCTCGTCGGTGCGGGGGTCGATGCGGTGCACCTGTCCGCGAAGACGCTCGTCCAGGATGCCGCCGGACCGGGTGGTGCGAGCGAGTACGAGGTGACGGACGCGGGACTGGTGCTCGCGGCGCGCGACGCCCTCGACGCCGCTCTCGCGACCGACTGAGCGCCGCTTCGAACCGGCCCGGACGGGCTCTCGCGTTGCCGCGCTGTATCAGTTAGGTAACTTTCCTGATCTATCGGGGTCGACACAGCGAAGCCTTTGTTAGTGTCCCTGCACACCTCACGGTCGAGGCGCGGGCGCAGGGGCGCACGGGCGTCGCCGTCCTCCAGGGAAAGGACCAACGATGATCCGAAGCACGAGGCACAAGAGCGTCGTCGCCGCGGTCGCGCTGGCGTCGGGCGTCAGCCTGCTGCTCGCGGGGTGCGGCGGTGGCAGCAAGGGTGCGGAGACGTCCACCAAGGCCGGCACCGAGAAGCCGACAGGGGTCGCGAGCTCGACCCGGGTGCTCAACGTCTGGGCGGGGTCGATGACGCCCATCGTGTCGAACTTCAACCCGTTCTCGCCGAACGTCCTGCACGCCGCGATGGGCCCGATCTACGAGCCCCTCTTCGCGTTCAACAAGGCGGGCTCGGGCGACCCGACGCCGCTGCTCGGCGAGTCGTACGAGTTCAGCGCGGACGGCACGTCGCTGACCATCAAGGTGAAGTCGGGCGTCACGTGGAGCGACGGCGAGCCCTTCACCGCGAAGGACGTCGCCTACACGTACAACTACGCGTTCTCGAAGCCCGCGTACATCACGTCGGCCGAGGCCACCGACGACACCACCGTCGTCCTGAAGTTCGACAGCCCCCAGTTCACCAACGAGTTCTCCCTGCTGGGCACGACGTTCATCATCCCGGAGCACATCTGGAAGGACGTCAAGGACCCGGCGAAGTTCACCAACGACGACCCCATCGGCACGGGCCCGTACATCCTCAAGAAGGGCTCCGTGTCCTCGCAGGCGTACACCGTCGTCGCGAACCCCCACTTCCGCGACGCCGCCCAGGGCAAGCCCGCGGTCAAGACCGTGCGCTACGTCGGGCTCGACGGCAACCAGAACGCCGAGGACCTCGTCAAGCAGGGCAAGATCGACTGGACCGGCATGTTCGTGCCCGACGTCGACGCGGTCACCGCGCTCGGCATCGGCTACATCAACACGCCGCAGGACCCGACGACCATCTACACCTGCTCCAACGCCGACCAGGGCTGCACCGGCGCGCAGACCGACAAGGCCGTGCGCCAGGCGCTCAACGTCGCGATCGACCGCAAGCAGATCAACGACAAGGCCTTCAAGGGGCTCGGCGCCGTCGTCTCGCCGACGTTCGCGCTGCTCGGCCGCGACGACACGTGGATCACGAACGACGCCTGGAAGGAGTCGCCGCAGTCGGCCGACGCCGCGGCCGCCGCGAAGATCCTCGAGGACGCCGGCTACACCAAGGGCGCGGACGGCTTCTACGCCAAGGACGGCAAGACGGTCAGCCTGACCCTCAAGTCCCCGAGCGGCTGGACCGACTACAACCAGGCCGCCGAGCTCATCGCCTCCGAGGCCAAGGCCGCGGGCATCAAGATCACCGCGAGCACGATCTCCGAGCAGGAGTACTTCGACGCCCGCGGGTCGGGCAAGTACGAGCTCCTCATGGGCGGCGTCGTCGGCACCTCGGTCGCCGACCCGTTCCAGATCTACAAGGACTGGTTCGCCGGCTTCTCGACGACCAAGGTCGGCACGCCGCTCAAGGCGAGCACGTGGAACTTCTCGCGCTACTCCAACAGCGACGTCGACGCCGCGGTCAAGGCCGCCGCGTCCACGAACGACGAGGCGAAGCGCAAGGAGCAGTACGCGGTCATCCAGAAGAACATCGTGGACGACCTGCCGTACATCCCGGTGATCATCAACGCGACCCAGACGTTCTTCAACCAGAAGGACTTCTCCGGCTGGCCCACGAAGGACGACCTGTGCATGTTCCCGCCGTCGTGGGGCTCGGTCTCCTCGGGCGTGATCCTCGCGAACCTCGTCCCGCTCAGCTGACCTGACCAGGGCCTACCGAGGATGAGCTCGACGACGACGGGAAGAACCGAACCATGAAGTACTACGGGCGGCGGGTGGCGTTCTACGCGATCACCCTCTGGGCCGCTGTCTCCCTGAACTTCTTCATCCCGCGGATGCTGCCGGGCGACCCCGCGCAGATCCTGCTGGGGAAGCTCGCCCGCAACGGCGACGTGACCCCGGCGGTGCAGAAGAACGTCGAGCTCATCCTCGGCGGCTCCGACGAGCCGCTCTGGAACCAGTACTGGGCGTACCTGGACAACATCGTCCACGGCGACCTCGGCATCTCGGTGTCGAAGTATCCGGAGCCGGTGTGGGACCTCATCAAGGACGCCCTGCCGTGGACGCTGTGCCTCGTCGGTGCGGCGACCATCATCGCGTTCGCGATCGGCATCGTCGGCGGCGCGTGGATCGGCTGGAAGCGCGGCAGCGCGTGGGACCACGTGATCCCCTTCACGGCCCTCCTGCAGTCGGTGCCGTACTTCTGGCTCGCGATCCTTCTCGTCTACTTCCTCGGCATGAAGCTCGGCCTCGCACCGATCTCGTGGGGGTGGGACGTGCAGAAGTACGACCATCCCGAGTGGACGTGGGCGTCGATGGTCGACGTGTTCCAGCACGCGGTGCTGCCCGCGCTGACGATCATCCTGAGCGCGGTCGGCGGCTGGCTCGTCGGGATGCGCAACATGATGGTCTCGACCCTGGCGGAGGACTACATCGTGACCGCGGAGGCCAAGGGCCTGCGCCCCCGCCGGGTGCTGTGGGTGTACGCGGTGCGCAACGCGGCCCTCCCGTCGTTCGCCGGGTTCGCGGTCGCGCTGGCGTTCGTCGTGTCCGGGTCGCTCGTCATGGAGCAGGTCTTCAGCTACCCCGGCATCGGCAAGCTCATGATCACCGCCGTCAGCAACGCGGACTACGCCCTCATGCAGGGGGTCTTCCTGCTCACGACGGTCGCCGTGCTCGTCGTGAACTTCCTCATGGACCTCATCTACGGCTACATCGACCCGAGGACGCGTCACCATGGCTGAGCACGAGACGACGGGCGAGGACGTCCGCGAAGCACACCTGGTCACCGGCGCCGCGACCACGGTCGACGCGGCCGACGTCGTCGTCGACGGGCTGGCGCCCGACCTCGCGCCCGGGGTCGGCGACGCCGAGGACGTCGGCGACGGCTCGCTCGTCGCGGCCGTGACGGGCGAGCCCGCAACGGTCGAGCGGCCCCGCGCGCGCCGGCGCGACCTCATGCCGTCGTGGTCGCCCAAGCTCGTCGTGGGGCTCGTCATCACCGGCCTGATCGTGCTGTTCGCGATCATCGTGCCGTTCTTCACGCTCGACCCCAACAGCACCGACTACGACGGGCTCCTCGAGCCGGGCGAGCAGGGCCACCTGCTCGGGACGAGCGCGATCGGCAACGACATCTGGGCGCAGCTCGCGCACGGTGCGCGCGGCTCGCTGCTCATCGGTGTCACGGTCGGCGTGATCGCGCTAGTGCTCTCGGTGATCTTCGGCATCTTCGCCGGCTACCTGGGCGGCTGGACCGACGAGACGCTGTCGCTCATCACGAACATCATGCTCGTCATCCCGGCGCTGCCCCTGACGATCGTCCTCGCGGCCTACTCCTCGAGCCGGTCGATGTGGCTGGTGGCGGGGGTGCTGGGCCTGACCGCATGGACGGGGTCGGCGATCGTGCTGCGGACGCAGGCGAGGTCGCTGCGGATGCGCGACTACGTGCTCACGGCGCGGGTCGCGGGCGAGAGGTCGCGCCGGATCATCGCGGTCGAGATCCTGCCCAACCTGCTTCCCCTCGTGGCGGCGCAGTTCCTCTTCGGGGTCATCTTCGCGATCCTCGGCGAGGCGGGCCTGTCGTACCTCGGCCTCGGCCCGACGGACGCCGTCACCTGGGGCACCATGCTCTACCAGGCGCAGCAGGGCTCGGCGCTCACGCTCGGAGCGTGGTGGTGGTTCGTCCCGCCCGGCCTGCTCATCGCGCTCCTCGGCTGCGGGCTCTCGCTCGTGAACTTCGCCATCGACGAGATCATCAACCCCAAGCTGCGCAACGTGCCCAAGGCGACGCGGCGGGTCCGCAAGGCCCGCAAGCGCGAGGACCGCCCCGCAGCAGCGACCGAGGAGGCCCGCGCATGAGCGCGACCGCGACCCGGGCGGCCGGACCCCTGAGCCTGCCGTCCCACGACGCGTACCTGGAGGGCCTGACGCCGGTCCTCACCGCGACCGACGTGTCGATCGACTACCTGGTTGAGCCGCCCGTCCACGCCGTCAAGAACGTGTCCCTGACCCTGCACCGCGGCGAGATCCTCGGCCTGGCGGGGGAGTCGGGCTGCGGCAAGTCGACCTTCGCGTACGGGCTGAACCGGCTGCTCAAGCCGCCGGCCGACCTCGCGAGCGGCTCGGTCACGTTCCATGACGAGTCCGGGACGGACATCGACGTCCTCGGGCTGTCGGGCGAGAGCCTGCGGGTGTTCCGCTGGGACAAGATCTCGATGGTCTTCCAGGGGGCGATGAACTCGCTCAACCCCGTGATCAGCGTCAAGCGGCAGCTCTTCGACGTCTTCACGACCCACCGCCCCGAGATGTCGAAGAAGCAGATGCGCGCCGAGGCGCAGGAGCTCCTGCGCATGGTCGGCGTGGACCCGAACCGCCTCGACAGCTTCGCCCACGAGCTCTCGGGCGGCATGCGACAGCGCGTCATGATCGCCATGGCGCTCGCGCTGCGCCCCCAGGTGATGATCATGGACGAGCCGACGACGGCGCTCGACGTCGTCGTCCAGCGCGGCATCCTCCGCGAGATCATGCGGCTGCGCGAGCAGTTCGGGTTCGCGGTCGTCTTCATCACGCACGACCTGCCCCTGCTGCTCGAGATCTCCGACCGGATCGCCGTCATGCTCCAGGGCGAGATCGTCGAGCTGGGCACCGCGGCCGACCTCTACGAGCGCCCGCAGCACGAGTACACGCGCCGCCTGCTGTCGTCGTTCCCGAGCCTCACGGGCGACCGGGGCTCGTTCATCCGCACGGGCGAGACCGGAGGGGTGGCCTGACATGACGCACACCGAGAAGAGCGCGTCGCGCTCCGGCGCGCTCGAGGTCAGGGACCTCGTCAAGGACTTCCGGGTCCGCTCCGGGATGCGCAGCTCGAAGTTCCGGGCCGTCGACCACGTGTCGTTCACGCTCGAGCCCGGGAAGACGGTGGCGCTCGTCGGAGAGTCCGGCTCCGGCAAGTCGACGGTCGCGCGCATGATCGCCAAGCTCGAGAAGCCGACGTCGGGCGAGATCCTGCTCGACGGCGAGCGCAGCGCGAACCGTGGCGTCGCCCTCATGCGGTACCGGAACGACGTGCAGATGGTCTTCCAGGACCCGTTCGCGTCGCTCAACCCGTTCCACACGGTCGGGCACCACCTCGAGAGGCCCATCAAGATCCACCACCGCGCCGAGGGCAGGGACGCGATCGAGGCCGAGATCGAGCGGCTCCTCGACCGCGTCAACCTCAACCCGCCGCGCGAGCTGGCCGCGCGCCGGCCCCACGAGCTGTCCGGCGGGCAGCGGCAACGCGTCGCGAGCGCACGCGCCCTCGCGCCGGGCGCGCGGTTCCTCGTCGCCGACGAGCCCGTGTCCATGCTCGACGTGTCGATCCGCCTCGGGCTGCTCAACATGTTCGCGCGGCTCCAGCGCGAGGAGAACCTCGGCGTCCTCTACATCACGCACGACCTCGCGACCGCCCGGCACTTCTCCGACGAGATCCTCGTCATGTACCGGGGGCAGGTCGTCGAGCGGGGGCCGTCGGACCAGGTGATCCTCGACCCGCAGCACGACTACACGAAGACGCTGCTCGCGGCCGCGCCCAACCCCGAGAACCACGGGAAGCTGCGCGAGGAGGTCCGCGCGGAGCTCGCCCGCGAGGGACTTTGAGTCTCCCCGGGCTCGTCCGCGTCGCGCGCTCGTCCGCGGCGCGCGGACGACCGGGGTCGGGGCGAGCGCGGCGGGCGAGCGCGACGGGGGGACGACGAGGACCGGGACGAGCGAGCCGGGCGCGATGGGGGTGGCCCCTCAGGACCGTCGCGCGCCTCTGCGGCGGGCCGTGACGAGCACCGCGAGGGTCGCGGCGCAGAGCGCGGCGAGCAGGACGAGTCCCCGGGCCGGCGCGTCGACGACGAACGCCCCGGCCAGCGCGACGCCGACGCTCGCCCCGAGCTGCCGGGTCGCGCTGAAGAGCCCGCTCGCCCGTCCGGCCGCGCCGGGCGGCGCGAGGCCGATGACGAGCGCGACGAGCGAGGGCAGGGCGAACGACGTCCCGAACCCGAGCGCCCCGAGCGCGCCGAGCAGGACGGCGAACCCGCCTGACCGGTCCAGTCCCTCGTCCTGGACGGCGGCCGCGAGCGCGAGGCCGCCCGCCACGAGAAGACCCATGCCGAGGAGGAGCGGCGGCCACGGCCCGTGGCGCACGACGAGCCTGCCCGTGAGCAGGGGGTTCACCGCGAACGGGACGGTCATGGGAAGGAAGGCGAGTCCGGTCTCGAGCGGGGTGAGCGTCGTCTGGCGGGTGAGGACGAGCGGGACCACGAACAGCACGCCCGCGAGCGTCGCGTTCACGACGGCTCCCGAGACGAGCGCGGGCGCGAGCCCGGGGCCGCGGACGAGGAGCGGCGCGTCGGACCGGGCGTCGAGCCGGACGAGCGCGAGGACCGCGACGCCCGTGCCGGCGAGCGAGCACGCGCCGTGAACGACCTCGCCCGCACCGGACGCGATCACCGCGTCGGTGCCGAGGGCCAGTGCCGCCACGGCGGCGAGCTGGGCGCCCCAGGCGGCCGGTCGGCGGACACGCGGCTGCGGTCCGGCCGCGGGCTCGCGCCGTCCCGCGTCGTGCGGAGAGCGCCGTGCCGGGCGGCCTCCGACGAGCGCGCACGTGAGCGCCGCGAGGGGAGCATTGACCAGGAACACCGCGCGCCAGCCGCCCGCCGCGACGAGGAAGCCACCCACGACGGGCCCCGCCGCGACGGCTGCCCCGCTGACGGCGGCCCACACGGACACGGCGCGCGCCCGGCGGGCGGGGTCGGGGTAGAGGTCGGCGATCATCGCCATCGACGCGGGCACGCACACGGCCGCCGCGACGCCCAGGACGGCACGGAGCGTGACCAGCGCGGCGAGGCTCGGCGCGGCGGCGCACGCGAGCGAGCCGAGCCCGAACGCGACGACCCCGACCGTGAAGACGCGCCGCGCACCGAAGCGGTCGGCAGCGGCGCCCGCGGAGAGCAGCGCCGCCGCGAACGTCACCGTGTACGCCGTGACGACCCACTGGAGGCCCGCCGTCGACGGGTGCAGCGAGCGGGCGAGGTCCGGCTCCGCGACGGCCAGCACCGTCATGTCGAGCAGGACCATGAAGTACCCGAGCGCGACGCCGACCAGACGCCGCGCGGCGCCGGCCGCTGTGGGCGCAGGGTGGGCTGGGAGAGCACTCGCGGGAGCGCTGGTGGGGACGTCGTCGAGGCGCATGGGGGCGGCTCCGATGGTGGGCGAGCGGACGGTCGGCCCTAGGCTCGACCCGCGTGGCCGCAGGCTCCACCGGCAGCCCCGAACGCGTCGTTCGGTCAGGCCGAACGAGGGGGGCGAGCGGGAGGTGCCGGGCCTCGGGACGGGTGTCCGACGGCCGGACCGCCCGGGGCCACGAGCATGATGGGCTCCGGAGGCACGAGGGTCCCGGGGCGGACGACGCATCGAGGCCGAGAATCGGGCGGGAGGCACGCGTGGAGCTGCGGCAGCTGAGGACGTTCGAGGCGGTGCTGCGGCACGGCACGGTCACCGACGCGGCGGTCGCGCTCGGACTCGCGCCGTCGTCGGTCTCGGAGCAGGTGCGTGCGCTCGAGCGGTCCCTCGGCGTCGCGCTCTTCGCGCGCCGGCCGGACGGCATGCACCCGACCGGGGCCGGGGAGCGCCTGAGCGCGTGGTCACGCCGGATCCTGGGCGACGTCGAGGCTGCGCGGCGGGACGTCGCCACGACGCCGCCCGCCGTCCGGCTCGGCGCGCTCGAGACGATCGCCGCGACGTACGTCCCGCGGGTCGCGCGGCGGATCGCGGCGACGAGGCCCGGGCTGGACGTCGCGCTGACGTCGTCGGTCTCGCGCGCGGCACTGTTCGACGGCGTCCTCGGGGGCACGCTCGACGCGGCGCTCGTCCTCGACACCGACGGTCCGCTGGGCGAGCTCGGGTACCCGGTGCCGGCGGAAGCCCTCGAGCACGTGGACGTCGAACCGGTGCCGCTCGCCCTCGTGTCGGCCCCCGGACATCCCCTCGCCGGCGCTCCCGCTCTCCGGCCCGAGGACGTACGCGGCGAACGGCTCCTCGTGAACGTCCCCGGGTGCTCGTTCCGGTACGCGGGCGAGCGCCTGCTGGGCGAGCACGTCGACCGGGTCGAGGCGGGCGGCGTGCCCGTGCTCCGCGCCTGGGCGGCCCAGGGGCTCGGGCTCGCGCTCCTGCCGGAGTTCGCGGTCGCCGACGAGGTCACGGCCGGACGCCTCGTCCGGCTCGACCTCGACGTGCCTGCCCTCGTGCTGCGGCTCGTGTTCCGCACCGGCTCCGACGCCGACGGCGACCTGCGGGCGCTCCTCTACGCGGTGGTCGCCCCCGACACGCTCTAGCCTCGGTGGTGTGCCAGCCCAGTACCTGAGGATCGCCGGCGCGGACGCCGCGACCTCGAACGCCGTCCGCCGCTCGCTCGTCGAGCTCAGACGTCAGATGCAGATCCCGGACGACTTCCCGCCCGACGTCGTCGCCGAGGCGACGCAGGCCGCCGCACGCGACCTGATCGCCGACCCGGACCGCGTCGACCTGCGTGCGCTGCCGTTCTGCACCATCGACCCGCCGGGCTCGATGGACCTCGACCAGGCGATGGTGATCGAGCGGTCCGACGGAGCGGACGCCGGAGGGTTCGTCGTGCACTACGCGATCGCCGACGTGGCGTCGTTCGTCATGCCGGGCGGCCCGGTGGACACGGAGTCGCACGCGCGCGGCACCACCCTGTACGGGCCCGACGAGCGCACCCCGCTCCACCCGGCCGTGCTGTCCGAAGGTGCGGCGAGCCTCCTGCCCGACGCCGACCGGCCCGCCGTCGTGTGGCGGATCGTCCTGGACGCGCGCGGCGAGATCGTCGAGGGGACCGCTGACGCGCCCGGCGTCACGGTGCGCCGCGGTGTCGTGCGTTCCGTCGCCCGGCTCGGCTACGAGGAGGCGCAGGCCGCGCTCGACGGGGCTGCGGCGTCGTCGGGAGGGGCGCCGTCGGGAGGCGCGCCGTCGGGCGGGCCGGTGGGCGCGACGTGGCCCGTGGGCGTCCGCGAGACGATCGCGCTGCTCCGCGAGGTCGGGACGCTGCGGCAGGAGCGTGAGCGTGAGCGCGGGGGAGTCTCCCTCGACGTGCCCGAGCAGGTCGCCGTCACCCACGACGACGGCACCATCACGATCGAGCTGCGCTCCACCCTGCCCGTCGAGGGCTGGAACGCCCAGATCTCCCTGCTCACCGGCATCGCGGCGGCTCGGCTCATGCGGGCCGGCGGCGTCGGGATCCTGCGCACCCTGCCGCCCGCCGACCCCCGCGACGTCGCCCGGCTGCGCCGCACCGCGCGCGCCCTCGGCATCGACTGGCCGGAGGACGAGCCGTACGGCGAGCTGCTCCGCCGCCTCGACTCCGCGCAGCCGCACCACGCCGCGTTCCTCACCGAGGCGACGAGCCTGTTCCGCGGGGCGTCGTACCTGGCGTTCGGGGGCAAGGACCTCCCGGGGATCGACGCCGTCCCGGCCGACGACGGCGCCGCGCACGCCGCGATCGCCGCCGAGTACGCGCACGTCACCGCGCCGCTGCGGCGGCTCGTCGACCGGTACGGGACCGAGGCGTGCCTCGCCACCACGGCCGGTGCCGCCGTCCCCGCCTGGGTGCTCGACGGGCTCGCGGGCCTGCCGAAGCTCATGTCGCGGGCCGGGCAGAAGGCCGGGTCGTTCGAGCGCGCGTGCCTCGACACCCTCGAGGCGGCGCTCGTCGTCGACCGGGTGGGGGAGATGTTCGACGGCGTCGTCGTGGACGTCGACGACCGCCCCGCCAAGCCCGCCGAGGGCACGCCGCCCGGTGGGGGCCCGCGGCGGGCCGAAGACGCGCAGCCGGACGCGCACCCGCAGCCCGGCAACGGGTCTCCGAGCGCTGAAGCATCGGCCGAGGCCGAGGCCGAGGCCGAGGCTGAGGCCGGGGCCGGGGCCGGGGCCGGGGCCGGGGCCGGGGCCGGGGCCGGGGCCAGAGCCGGAGCCGCGACCGGCGCACCGGGCGTCCGCGGCCGGCGGGGGCAGGTCGTGGTGGCCCGACCCGCGCTCCGCGCTCCGGTCACGGGCGCGGCCCTGCCGCTCGGCGACCCCGTTCGTGTCCGCCTCGTCGAAGCGTCGATCGAGGCGCGCCGGGTGGCGTTCGTCCTCGACCCCGCCGACGGCGACGGTGCCTCCGCCGACGGTGACGCGCCCGGGACGACGGGGGACCTGTCGTGACGCCGCGCCGCCGCACCGCGCCCGACGCCGGCCGGGCCGCGATCGCGTCCTGGCGCGCAGCGCTCGCCGACGGCACCGAGCCGGTGCGGGCCGACGTCGCGACGGCGGTCCGCTTCACGCTCGAGGAGCTCGCCGACGTCGCACCCGGCCACGCCGTCGAGGTGCGCGTGCCCCCGTGGGGTGCGGTCCAGGCGATCGAGGGCCCCCGCCATACGCGGGGAACCCCGCCGAACGTCGTCGAGACCGACCCGGCCACCTGGTTCGGCCTGGTCACCGGCTCGCTCGGCTGGGACGAGGCGTCCGCCGACGGTCGTGTCCGCGCCTCGGGGGAGCGGGCCGCCGAGGTCGCCCGGTGGCTCCCGCTCCAGGCTGCTCGCCCGCGATAGCGCTCGAGCTGCTGCTCGCACGGGACGGAGTGCTTCAGGCAACGGCCGAGGCGCTCAACCCGACGCTCACAACCCGAGGCTCACAACCCGAGGCTCACGACCCGAGGCTCACGACCCGAGGCTCACGACCCGAGGCGCACAACCGACGCTCAGAACGGTGGCGGCCCCTCGGCGTCGGGTGGGGCCGGGAGGTCGAGGGCCGGTCGGCTGCGGTGTCGGCGTCCGGTGGGAGAGGTCCAGGTGAGGGTGCCGTCGGTGCCGGTCTGGTGGACGTCCCATCGGGTGCCGTGCTTGAGGCGGTGGTGGGTGCGGCACAGGTGGGCGAGGTTGGTGGCGTCGGTCGTGCCACCGCTCACGTAGGCGGTCGTGTGGTCGACGTCGCAGCGGTCGGCGGCGCGGGAGCAGCCGGGGAACCGGCACGTCTGGTCGCGCAGGCGCAGGTAGGCGCGCAGGTCTGCAGGTACGACGTAGGTGTCGCGTCCGATGGCGAGCACCGCACCGGTGTGGGGGTGGGTCAGGACGCGCCGGAACGAGGGCGCGTGGGCGGCCAGGACGGTGGCGGTGTGGTCGTCGATGGGCCCGTACCCGTCGAGGTGCGCGACGTCGGGCGGACGTTCGACGACCGGGTGATCGGGTCCATCTCTCCCGGCGGCTGCGTCGTCTTGGTCGGTGGGGTCGGTGAGATCGGTGGGGTCGTCGTCCGTGCTCGCGAGGGCGCGCAGGAGAGTCACGACCGCGACGGTCACGGTGACGTGCGGGACGATGCCGCGCGCGAGGCGGGCGATCGTGGCGCGGGTCGCTGCGATGCGTGGGGGAGAGTCGTCCGGTTCGATCAGGGTGGTTCTGAGGTGCTCGAGCCGGTCCCGGGCCTCGGCCCGCCACCGGTCGTCGCGGGATGAGGCCCCTGTGCGCCGGTCGCTCGTCTTCGCGTGGGGCCTGTCACCTGGGCCGTCGACGTCCGCGGGCACGGCACCGCCGGCCGCGGGTGGTGCGGGATCGGTGACGTCGACGTCGAGCGCAGCGGGGTCGAGGGTCGCAGCGGTGACGAGGGTGTGGTCGAGGGTGCCGTCGTCGAGGAGGAGGGCGGCCAGGACGTCGGCGCGCAGCTGGTCGGTGGTGCGGGACTCGTCGGGCTCTCGGAGCGTGTCCACGGCCCGGTCGAGGCGGTCCCAGGCGGCGCACGCGGTGGCGGCGGGCAGGTAGGCGGTGAGGAACGCCATGCCGTCGCGGGCGGGCTCGATCCGGACCGACCGGTGGGTGGCGGCCCGCTGGTGCCGGGCGCCCACGGGTTCAGCGAGGCGGCGTTCCCGCACCCGCTGGACGTGCCGTCCGAACCTCCCGGGTGGCATGGTCGTGGCGCAGGGCAGGGTCTCCGTCTCGATCGTGTGCCGGTCGGCGGGGTCGAGGTCGGCTGTGTGCTCGACCAGGGCCTGGGCGTGCCGGTAGGACACCGTCCCGGCCCGCATCCCGGCGACCGTCGCCGGCAGCCCACCGACCAGGACCTGCGCTTCGTCGAACAACCGTGCCGCGGTGCGTTCGTGGACCGACAGGGTGGTCGCGACGTCGGCGACCAGCGCGCGGTGCGCGAGCTCGACCCCGTCCGAGTTCGACCAGACGTCTGCGGCGAGCTCCGGGGCGAGGATCGCTTGTGGGTCGGCGGCGACCATGCGCCGCGCGGCTTCCAGCAGCTCGGTGCGCCACGCGGTCGCCGACCGGATCAACCCTTCCACGTCACCCAGCGCACCGACGATCTCGGCCACCGTGGCTCCGGCTTGCGCGTCCGGGAGGACCGCCTGCTCGGGCGGCGCGACGAGGTCCGCACCCGTCCGCACCGCCGTCGTCGTCATGCCCTCAGTCAACACCGAGCCACCGACACTCGCTCGAACAGGTGTTCGAGTATCCCGCGCTTGCCTGCCCGCCCTCTCGTGCGGCCGCCCCCACCGGGCTCGCGAGCGCGACGCGTCGGCGCACTCGCCACCGCTCGCGGAGCGTCCGGCGGGGCGACCGACCTGCCTCCCGGGTGCGGAACCGGCCGTCGTCGGGCAGCGTGTGGCGCGGGGTGACGCCGCGTTCACAGCCCGTTCATCACGGCGACACGAGCGTGCCCTGTGATGACGACGACGTCCGGTACCACCACGACCGCACGTCGCCGTGCGGTTCGGGCGCCGCCCGAGCACGCGAGACAGCTCGACACACCGAGGAGTCAACGTGGACGGTCAGCACAGCTGGAGGAGGGTCGCCGCGCTGAGCGCGACGGCGGCCCTCGTGGTCACGGGCGGGGGAGCGGCCGCGTGGGCTGCCACGGGCGGGGGTGACGGCCCGACGGCGCAGGCTGCGGCCGCCTCGCACGTCGTGATCTCGGAGGCGTACCTGTCGGGCGGCAGCGCGAACGCGCCGTACACGACGAAGTTCGTCGAGCTCTTCAACCCGACGAGCAAGGCCGTGAGCGTGGACGGGTGGTCGGTCCAGTACCGGCCGGCCACGGGGACGGGCGCGTCGACGTCGACGGTCGCCCTCGCCGGCAGCATCGCGGCGGGCGGCCACTACCTGGTCGCGGGCGGGTCCAACGGCGCGACGGGCGCGGCCCTCCCGACGCCGGACGCGTCCGGCGCCGCGCTCAACCCGTCCGGTTCGGCCGGGACGATCGCCCTCGCCTCGACGACCGACAAGCTCACCCTCCCGGCGGGTTCGGTGACGGGGGACGTCGCGACCGCGGCGCACGTCGTGGACCTGGTCGGCTACGGCACGTCCAACACCTTCGAGGGGCACCCGGTCACCGGGCTGCCGGGCAACTCGACGCCGAGCTCGCTGCAGCGCGCCGGCGACGGCGCCACCGACACCGACGACAACGCCGCCGACCTGACCGTCGGCTCGACGGTCACCCCGCAGAACACGGGCGACGACACGACCCCGACCGACCCGCCCACGGACCCGCCGACCGGCGGCACGACCGCGACGATCGCCGAGGTCCAGGGCACCACGGACACGAGCCCGTACGTCGGCAAGACGGTCACGACGCGCGGCGTCGTGACGGCGGCCTACCCGACGGGCGGCTACAACGGTCTCTACATCCAGACGCCGGGCACGGGCGGCGACGTCGACCTCGCGACGCACCACGCGTCCGACGGCCTGTTCGTCTACTCGACCAAGGCGGCCGGCGACCTGAAGCCGGGGCAGTACGTCGAGGTCACGGGCACCGTCTCGGAGTACTCGGGGCTGACCGAGCTGTCCGCGACGACGTGGTCCGTCCTGCCCGACGCCGTCCCCGCGGTCAAGCCCGCGACGGTCGCCTTCCCGCAGACCGACGTCCAGCGCGAGAGCCTCGAGGGCATGCTCGTCGCCCCGGCCGGGCACTACGTCGTCGCCGACAACTACGACACGAACTACTACGGGTCGTTCCTGCTCGCGGCGGGCGACAAGCCGTTCGTCCAGCCGACGCAGGCCGGCCGCCCGGGCAGCGCCGAGGCGCAGGCCGCGGTGACCGACCGCGCCGCGCGCGGGGTCGTCCTCGACGACGGCGCGACGACCAACTACTCGAGCGCCGCGAACACGAGCAAGCCGCTCCCGTACCTCACAGGCGGCAAGCCGGCCCGCGTGGGGGCACAGGTCACGTTCACGACGCCCGTGATCCTCGACTACCGGTACGACGCCTGGGCCTTCGAGCCGCTCGCCCAGCTCACGCCGGACGTCGCGGACGCCGTCCAGCCGGTGATGTTCGAGAACACCCGCACGGACGCCCCGAAGGTCGCGGGCACCCTGCACGTGTCGAGCTTCAACGTCCTCAACTACTTCACGACGACGGGCGACCAGCTCTCCGGCTGCCAGCCGTACACGGACCGCGAGGGCAACCCGATCACGGTGAAGACGGGCTGCAACGCCCGCGGGGCGTGGGACGCGGCGAACCTGCAACGTCAGCAGACCAAGATCGTCAACGCGATCAACGGCCTGGGCGCGGACGTCGTGTCGCTCGAGGAGATCGAGAACTCGCTGACGACGGACGGCGAGAACCGCGACGCGTCGCTCGCGAAGCTCACCGACGCGCTCAACGCGGCGGCAGGCGCCGGGACGTGGAAGTACGTGCCGTCCCCGGCGAACCTCCCGGCGGACGAGGACGTCATCCGCGTCGCGTTCATCTACAAGCCCGAGGTCGTCAAGCCGGTCGGGGCCTCGCAGCTCCTCGTCGGGTCCGCGGCGTTCGACGGCGTCGCCCGCCAGCCGCTCGCCCAGACGTGGCGTCCGGTCGGCGGCGGGGCCAAGGCGGACGTCGTCGTGGTCTCGAACCACTTCAAGTCGAAGGGCACGTTCGACGGCGACCACCCCGGGCCCGGCGACACGGACTCGGGCGACGGCCAGGGCGCGTACAACGCGACCCGGGTGAAGGAGGCGCAGGCCACGCTCGACTTCGCGCACGCGTACGCCGAGGCGGCGAAGACCGACAAGATCCTGCTCGTCGGCGACTTCAACGCGTACGGCCAGGAGGACCCGGTCAAGGCCATCACGGACGCGGGCTACACGGACCTCGGCGCCACGACCGGCAAGCAGACGTACCTGTTCGACGGGTACGTCGGGTCGATCGACCACGCGTTCGCCTCGTCGTCGCTCGCGGGCGTCGCGAAGGCCGACATCTGGAACATCAACTCGGTCGAGCCGATCGCGAACGAGTACAGCCGGTACAACTACAACGTGTCGAACCTCTACGACACGACGCCCTTCCGGTCGTCCGACCACGACCCGATCCTCGTGGGCCTCGACCTGCCGGTGAAGTCCTCCCACGCGGACGTCAAGCTCAAGGCCCTCACCGCGAAGGCGTTCTGCTCGGCCGGGAAGGTCTACCTGTCGACGTCGGTCGTGGCGGGCGAGCCGAAGCATCCGCTCGACGTCCGCCTCACCACGTCCTACGGCGACCGGAAGTTCACCAAGGTCGCGCCACTGACGTCGGTCTCGCAGGTCTTCGCGACCGGCAAGGCCTCGATCCCGGCCGGCAACCTGACGGTGGCGGGCTACTACTGGGACGGGGCCGGGCACTACCAGGTCGACACCAAGGCCTACCCGGCCAAGGACTGCGGCTGACGCCGAGGGGAGCAGCAGGCGCCTGACCAGCGCAGGACCGGAGGTCCCAGGCGGGGCCGGTAGGGTCGGTCGACGTGAGCACCACGCCCGACCCTGCCGGCCCCGCCGCGCGTCCCGACGACGCCCGCACCACCCCCGCGGACGACGTCGCCCCGCCCGTGGGCCCCGGCTCCGAGCGTGCCGAGCCCGAGCCCGAGCCCGAGCGCGCCGAGCCCGAGCGCGAGGCCGATCCCGAGGAGCCCGTCGAGGTCGAGCTGCCCGCGGACGCGAAGGTCGAGGCGACCGACGTCGACGTCACGGAGCTCGTCGAGGGGCGCGCCCGTCGTGCCCCGCGGTACCAGAACTTCCTCAAGGCGGGCGCGCTGCTGGGCGCGGTCCTGGGTCTGGTCGTCGGCGGCCTCATGCTCTCGCGCTGGGGCGGGGCGTCGATCGACAAGCCGGGCGTCCTGTTCTCTCTCGTCGTGCTCGGAGGGATCTGCCTGGGCCTCGCGGTCTCGGGCCTCCTCGCGCTCCTCGCCGACCGCCGCAGCCTCGGCCGCCGACGCGGCTGAGGCTCCCGCGCGACACGCCGAAGTCTTCTGGCTGTCACAGTCTTGACACAGCCCCGTCATGCGGATCAGGTGGGATCACCACGCCACCTGTGCCGCTGACGTCGTGACCCTCGCGTCGCGTGCCCGGGTGGAGACCCACCGGTCACCGACAAGGAGGCATCTGTGAACAGCAGCACGACCACCCCGCCTGCCCTCACCCCTCGACGACGTCCGCGACCCGGGCGCCGTCGTCTCGTCTCGAGCGTGACGGCCGCGGCGCTCGCCGTCGGCGGAGGCGCCGTCCTGACGGCCGCGGCACCGGCGCTCGCGGCCGGGGACGCCACCACCACGCTCGACCTCCTCGCGATCAACGACTTCCACGGCCGCATCGACGCGAACACCGTGAGCTTCGCCGGGACCGTCGAGCAGCTCAAGGCGCAGAACCCCGACGGCACGCTCTTCCTGTCGGCCGGAGACAACGTGAGCGCCTCGCTCTTCGCCTCGGCGGTCCAGGACGACGCCCCGACCATCGACGTCCTGAACGCGCTCGGGCTCCAGGTCTCGTCCGTCGGGAACCACGAGTTCGACAAGGGCTACTCGGACCTCACGGGCCGCATCGACGACCGGGCGGACTGGCCGTACCTCGGCGCGAACGTCTACGAGCACGGCACGACGACGCCCGCACTGCCCGCGTACGACGTGGTCGACGTCGACGGGGTCAAGGTCGGCGTGATCGGCGCGGTCACGCAGGAGACCCCGACGCTCGTGTCGCCGTCCGGCGTCGCGACCCTCGACTTCGGCGACCCGGTCGCCGCCATCGACAAGACGGCCGACGAGCTGACGGACGGCGACCCGTCCAACGGCGAGGCCGACGTCGTCGTCGCCACGATCCACGAGGGCGCCAGCGAGGGCACGCCCGACGGCGCCACGCTCGAGCAGGAGGTCGCCGCCGGCGGCGCGTTCGCCGACATCGTCACGAAGACGAGCCCCAAGGTCGCGGCCATCTTCACGGGCCACACGCACAAGCAGTACGCGTGGGACGCGCCCGTCCCCGGTCACGCCGGCACGACGCGGCCGATCATCCAGACCGGCGACTACGGCGAGAACGTCGGGCACGTGTCGCTGACGCTCGACGCGTCGACGCACGCCGTCGAGTCGTACACGGTCCAGAACGTCGCGCGCACGACGACGCCCGCCGCGGACCTCATCGCCCGGTACCCGGCGGTCGCGAAGGTCGACGGGATCGTCAAGGACGCGCTCGCCTACGCCGACGAGGTCGGCAAGCAGCCCGTCGGCACGGTGACCTCGGACATCACGACCGCGTACACGGGCGGGACGTACGTGAAGGGGAAGTACACGCAGCCGGACCCGGCGAACCCGATCACGGGCCGTGACGATCGCGCGTCGGAGTCTGCGCTCGGCAACACGGTCGCGAACGCGCTCCGCGACACCCTCGCCGACCCCTCGCGCGGCGGCGCCGAGATCGGCGTCGTGAACCCCGGGGGCCTGCGGTCGGAGCTCTTCAAGGACACCGACGGCGTCATCACGTACGCGGAGGCGAACAGCGTCCTGCCGTTCGTCAACAACCTCTGGACCGTCACGCTCACGGGCGCGCAGTTCACGACGCTCCTCGAGCAGCAGTGGCAGACCGACGCGGGCGGCAACCGCCCGTCCCGGCCGTACCTCAACCTGGGTCTGTCCGACAACGTCACCTACACGGTCGACACGCTCGACCCGAACGCGACGCCCGGCCACCACGTGCTGAGCGTCTACGTCGACGGCAAGCCGATCGACCCGAAGGGCGAGTACCGCATCGGCACGTTCTCGTTCCTCACGTCGGGCGGCGACAACTTCCGCGAGTTCCTCGAGGGCACCGACGCGAAGGACTCCGGCCTGATCGACCGCGACGGCTGGATCGACTACCTCGGCAAGAACCAGCCGCTCGCGCCGTCGTTCGCGCGCTCGCACGTCGTCGTCGACGAGGCGCCGACAGCGACGCTCCCCGGCGACGACGCGACCGTGTCCGTGTCGAAGCTCGACCTCACCTCGCTGGGCGCCCCGCTCAACACCAAGGTCACGGCGTACCTGCGCGCGTCGGGCGCGGCCTTCGACCCGGCGAACCCGGGCGGCTCGGCCGGCAAGGCCCCGGTCACGGCCGGCGCGGCGACGGTCACCGTGAAGGTGCCGAAGAAGACGACGCCGGGTGCCTACGACGTCGTGCTCGTCGCCAAGGAGTCGGGCACCGTGGTGCGGGTGCCGCTCACGGTGAAGCGCCCCGGCCCCGACGTCGTCACGCAGGCGCCGACGGCCGTCGCGTTCTGCTCGGCCGGACAGGTCTATCTGAGTACCTCGGTCGTCAACGGGGAGGCGGACCACAAGATCGACGTCCGGCTCACCACCGCGTTCGGTGACAAGAAGTTCAGCGGCGTGGCACCGTTCACGTCCGTCTCGAACGTCTTCGCGACCGGGCAGTCGTCCGTCGCGAAGGGCAGCGTGACGATCGCCGCCTACTACTGGGACGGCGTCGGGCACTACGCGACCTCGGCCAAGGCCTACGGCGCGAAGACCTGCAAGTAGCCGCGCGGGCATGCGTCCTGCTGCTCCGGGCTGCCGGAGACACCAGGACGCGTGCCCCGCGGCCCGCGGGTCAGCGGAGCACGTCGGGTGCCGACAGCTCCGCGAGGTGGGCGTCGGTCCACCCGGCCGCCGCCCGGCAGTCCGCCGGGACCCCGGCGGCATTGAGCGCGGCGAGCGTCGGGTCGGTGGCCGCGCCGTCCTCGATGCCGGAGGCTGTCTCGCGCTGCCACCGGGCGGCTGCTGCGACGACCTCGCGCGCGCCGAGGTCGGATCCGTAGCCGTCGAGGAGCGACCTCAGGCCGCGCCGGGCCGCCGTCACGTCCGCCCGGGGGCCGAGGTCGAGCCACTGCCAGGCGGCGTGACCGAGGTCGGCCACCCGGGTGCCCGGAGCCGCGAGGTCCCAGTCCACGAAGGCGTACGGCAGCAGGGTCGTCGGACGGTAGACGGTGTTGGCGGGGCTGAGGTCGTTGTGGCACATCGTCTCGGCGTCCCCCACCAGCTCGGTGCCGGCCGTGAGGTCGTGCAGCTCCCGGACGAGTCTGCCGAGCGCACGGAGCGCGTCGCTCGTGCGGGCCCACGCCGGCACCGGCCCGCGCGGCGGCACGGCGCCCGCCAGGAACGTCAGCTCCTCGGGCGGTCCGGCGGCGACGAGGCGAGGCGCCCCGCCCCAGCCCCGCGCGCCCAGCAGCTCGAGCGTCGGGTGCGCATACGGCGACGGGGGCCGGTGGTGCGCCCGGACGACGTGGTCTCCGACCCGCCGGACCTCGGTCCGGGTCCCACCGCCCAGGGGATCGCTCATCGCCTCGATCCTACGGAGCCGGCGGCCCCCGAACACCCCCGAGTTCTTCACAACCGCTGTGTCACACTTGATACGTGGCCCCCCGCGGAGATGGACGTCTCAACCACGATCTGATGCCAGGCGAGAAGGGCCCGCAGGATGCTTGCGGGGTCTTCGGTGTCTGGGCACCCGGCGAAGAGGTCGCCAAGCTCGCCTACTTCGGGCTCTACGCGCTGCAGCACCGCGGCCAGGAGTCCGCCGGCATCGCGACGAGCAACGGTGACCAGATCCTCGTGTACAAGGACATGGGCCTCGTGTCCCAGGTCTTCGACGAGACGGCGCTGAACGCGTTGACCGGGCACATCGCCGTCGGTCACTGCCGCTACTCGACCACGGGCGGCGTGACGTGGGAGAACGCCCAGCCGACCCTCGGCCCGACGGCGTCGGGCACGGTGGCGCTGGGGCACAACGGCAACCTGACGAACACCGCGGAGCTGGTGAACCTCGTCGCCGAGCGGTACGGCGCGCAGCGCCGCGGCGAGCTCGCACGGGGCAACACCACGGACACCGCGCTGGTCACGGCCCTCCTCGCGGGCGACCAGGACCACACGCTCGAGGCCACCGCGCTCGAGGTGCTGCCGCGCCTGCGCGGCGCCTTCAGCCTCGTCTTCATGGACGAGCGCACCCTCTACGCCGCGCGCGACCCTCAGGGGGTCCGCCCGCTGGTCCTGGGCCGCCTGGAGCGCGGCTGGGTCGTGGCGTCCGAGACGCCGGCCCTCGACATCGTCGGTGCGTCGTTCGTCCGCGAGGTCGAGCCGGGCGAGCTCATCGCGATCGACGCCGACGGCCTCCGGTCGACCAAGTTCGCCGAGGTGGAGCGCGCGGGCTGCATCTTCGAGTACGTCTACCTCGCCCGCCCCGACACGTCGATCAACGGCAAGTCCGTGCACGCGAGCCGCGTCGAGATGGGCCGCGAGCTCGCGCGCGAGCACCCCGTCGAGGCCGACCTCGTCATCCCGGTCCCCGAGTCGGGCACGCCGGCCGCCGTCGGGTACGCGCAGGAGTCGGGCATCCCGTTCGGGCAGGGCCTGACCAAGAACGCGTACGTGGGCCGCACCTTCATCCAGCCGTCGGACACGCTCCGCCAGCTCGGCATACGGCTCAAGCTCAACCCGCTGCGCGAGGTGATCCGCGGCAAGCGGCTCGTCGTGGTGGACGACTCGATCGTCCGCGGCAACACGCAGCGCGCCCTCGTCCGGATGCTCCGCGAGGCGGGCGCCGCCGAGGTGCACGTCCGCATCAGCTCGCCGCCCGTGAAGTGGCCGTGCTTCTACGGCATCGACTTCGCGTCGCGCGCCGAGCTCATCGCGAACGGCCTCAGCGCCGACGAGATCGCCGCGTCGCTCGGCGCCGACTCGCTGGGCTACATCTCGATGGAAGGCCTCATCGCCGCCACCGAGCAGCCCGCCTCGCAGCTGTGCACGGCGTGCTTCAGCGGCAAGTACCCGATCGAGCTGCCACCGGCCGACCAGCTCGGCAAGCACCTGCTCGAGCAGGACGCGCTGCCCCTCGGCGCCCCCGAGGACGGCCTCCTGTCGCTGTCGGTGGGCTCGGGCGGTTCGAACGCGCTCGACCACCCGTGAACCCGTGACCTCCGGTCCCTTCCTCTCGCGTCCCTCGGGACGTCACGTCGTCGTGCGGGTCCTGCCGCCATGCCGACGCCACGACAGCCGAACTTCCGCAACCCCTGGAGATCCCCTGTGACCGATGGTCTGACCTACGCCGCCGCGGGCGTCGACACGGAGGCCGGCGACAAGGCCGTCGAGCTCATGAAGGACGCCGTGCGCCGCACGCACGGCCCGCAGGTCCTCGGGGGCGTCGGCGGCTTCGCGGGCCTCTACGACGCGCAGGAGCTCACGCGCTACCGGCACCCGCTGCTCGCGACGTCGACGGACGGCGTCGGGACGAAGGTCGCGATCGCGCAGGCGCTCGACGTGCACGACACGATCGGCTTCGACCTCGTCGGCATGGTCGTCGACGACATCGTCGTGGTGGGGGCCAAGCCCCTGTTCATGACGGACTACATCGCGTGCGGCAAGGTCGTCCCGGAGCGCATCGCGGACGTCGTGCGCGGGATCGCGGCGGCCTGCGAGGTGGCCGGCACGGCGCTCGTGGGCGGCGAGACCGCGGAGCACCCCGGCCTGCTCGGGCCCGACGAGTACGACGTCGCGGGCGCCGCGACGGGCGTCGTCGAGGCGGACGCCCTGCTTGGCCCCGACCGCGTGCGCCCCGGTGACGTGCTCATCGGTCTCGCGTCGTCCGGCCTGCACTCGAACGGGTTCTCGCTCGTGCGGGCCGTCGTGAAGCACGCGGGGTGGGAGCTGGACCGGCACGTCGAGGAGTTCGGCAAGACGCTCGGCGAGGAGCTGCTCACCCCGACGCGCGTGTACGCGAGCGACTGCCTCGCGCTCGCCGCCGACGACGCCGCGGACGTGCACGCCTTCACCCACGTCACCGGGGGTGGCCTCGCGGCGAACCTGGCGCGCGTCCTGCCGCAGGGGACCGTGGCGACGGTCGACCGGGCGTCGTGGGAGGTGCCGGCGGTCTTCCGGACGGTCCGCGACCTCGGCAACGTGCCTCAGCGCGACCTGGAGAACACGCTCAACCTGGGTGTGGGCATGGTCGCGATCGTCGGCGCAGACGGTGCGGACGCGGCCCTGGCCCGCTGCGAGGCGCTGGGGCTCCCGGCGTGGGTGCTGGGTACCGTGGACGCGCTCGACCCGACGGCGACGACGGGGGAGGACCTGGTCACGGGTACCAAGGGAGTCCACGCGGGAGCGGTGCGGATGACCGGGAGCTACCGAGGCTGAGCACCGGGAGAGCGGCCCGCGAGAAGCTGCTCCGAGGTGACGCCGCCCGCCGACCGGCGGACGGCGTCACCTGACGGAGGTGTTCAGCGCTCGTCGTTCCAGTCGTTGTAACTGTCCCGGAGGTCGTCGTCGTTCGACTCGAACCTCGAGTCGGTGGCGACGTCGGTGTGCGAAGAACTGCCACCGAGCTCGCGTTCGAGCGCGTGGTAGTTCGTCTCGGGGCTGTAGTACTTCAATCGACGAGCGACCTTGGTCTGCTTCGCCTTCTGACGGCCGCGTCCCATATGGCTCGACCCCCTCAACGTGAAAGCCAGGGCAGGCGACGCGCAGACGCGTGCGGCCCTGGTGATGTCTCGTCTGTCCAGTGCACAACGGTACATGGTCCGGGGCCGTTCCAGCCACTCGCGCCCCGGGCGGGTCGCGTGGCGGGGTACCCCGATGCGGCTTTCGACCCGGAAGAGCCGCTGGTCCGCAGGGTCCGGCTCGCTCGACGTGTCCGACATCACGCACGCGCGCCGTTCTTCCCGCTCGTGACGTCGTCGGCTCATTTCACCCATCGTCCGAGTAGTCGACTTTGCGCGGACTGTCATCATGGAAGGGAGATGTGGCGTCGTCCAGAGGGCGTCCGGCACCCTGTCGGACCGCGCGGCGCCCGGTGGAGGTGGAGCATGACTGCACACGGCATGCAGGGCGAGCCCGAGGTCCTCCTGACCCCGGCCGAGGTCGCGAGCCTCTTCCGTGTCGACCCCAAGACGGTCACGCGGTGGGCCAAGGCGGGGAAGCTCTCCTACATCCGGACGCTCGGTGGCCACCGGCGCTATCCCGAGGCCGAGGTGCGCGCCCTGCTGGGCGCCGCGACCACGTCGGACGACGACGCCAAGAAGGACTGATCGCGAGCTGACGGCGCGCCCGGCGCCCGCCGCGCCGGGCGGGCACGGGCCGCCGGCCTGGGTGCGGACGGCCGCAGCCTTCCCGGAGCGGGGGAGCGCTCAGCGTCGGCGCAGGACGGCCCGCGCGCCGAGGGCGAGCACGGCGACGCCGACGCCGACGAGCACCTTGACGTTGCGCGCCCTGCTCTCCTGCCGCGGCATCCCGTCCCCGGTGAAGAGCCCGGCCGTGTCCGTCGCCGCCTGCTTGGTCGAGGCCGCGAAGCGTGAGGCCTGAGCCCGGGGGTCGAGGTGCGCGGAGAGCTCGTCGACGGTGCTCGCGAGCTCGGCGCGGGCCTGGGCGAGCTCCTCCTGGAGCTGGGTCTCCTTGGTGCTCATCGGGCACCACCTCCCTTGAGCGCGGCGATGTCCTGCTTGAGGCTCTCGACGGTCTCGTCGGTCTGGGGGACGCCCCGCTGGAGCGCCTTGACGCCGACGAACGCGAGCGCGCCCACGATGATCAGCAGCCCGGCGGCCGTGAGGAGCGCGGCGAGCCAGTCCACGAAGACGTGGGTGAGCCCGAGGTACCCGGCGAAGACCAGGTACACGAGGATGAAGAACCCGAGCACGCCCGCGACGAGGAGCAGCGCGATACCGATCCCGGCGTTCTTGGCCTTCGCGACGAGCTGCGCCTTGGCGAGCTCGATCTCGGTGCGTGCGATGCGGGTGACCTGCTCGGTGGCCTTCTCGACGAGCCGCCCGAGCGACGGTCGTTGCTCCGAGGCCGGTCGACCGTCGTCCCAGTCGCTCATGCGCCCTCCCTCTCCCTCGCCCGCGGAGTCGTCGACGTGCACAGCGGGCCCAGCACGAGACTATCGACTGCGCAGGTCGGGCGCAGGACAGGCGGGTGTGGCGCGAACCACCGGGGAGCATCGGGCCGGGAACGGCGAAGGACCCCCGGGATGTCCCCGAGGGTCCTTCTGCGGTGGCTCCGACCGGCGTCGATCCGGTGACCTTTCGATTTTCAGTCGAACGCTCTACCAACTGAGCTACAGAGCCCTGACGGAAACACCCGGACGCGTCCTTCGACGTGACCGGGTGTCGCTGTCGAGCGACCCTGACGGGACTTGAACCCGCGACCTCCGCCGTGACAGGGCGGCGCGCTAACCAACTGCGCTACAGGGCCTGGTGGTGATCCGCTCCGTGAAGCGAACCGAGAGGATCGTATCCCACCGAGGCGCCGATCCCGAAATCCGGTCCCGGCCCCCCGGTGAACGAGCCGCTCACGTACCCCCAACGGGATTCGAACCCGTGCTACCGCCGTGAAAGGGCGGGGTCCTAGGCCGCTAGACGATGGGGGCTCAGGGACGACGGCAAGTGTAGCGGGCTGGGAGGATGGGCGGGTGGTGGAGATGACGCGCGCCGAGTTCGAGGACGCCGTGCGGGACGCTCTCGACGCGATCCCGCGCGACCTCGCCGCCCAGATCGAGAACGTCGTCGTGCTGGTGGAGGACGACGCCCCCGCGGACGACCCGGAGCTGCTGGGCCTCTACGAGGGCACACCCCTGACGGAGCGGGGCACGTGGTGGGCGGCGGGCGCGCTGCCCGACCGCATCACGATCTACCGCAACCCCACGCTCGCCATCTGCGACACCCGCGAGGACGTGGTCGAGGAGGTCGTGGTGACGGTCGTCCACGAGGTCGCGCACTACTTCGGGATCGACGACGCCCGCCTCCACGACCTCGGCTGGGCCTGAGCCCGGTCAGGCCGGGTGAGCCTGACGAGCCTCCCAAGCGGATCCCACCATCTGGTCCAGGGTGTGCCGCATCTTCCAGTCGAGGTCGCGCGCGGCGGCCTCGCCCGACGCGACGATGCGGGCGGGGTCGCCGGGGCGCCGGGGTGCGACGTCGGGCGTGAACTCGATGCCGGTGACGCGGGCCATGGCGTCCATGATCTGGCGCACGGAGACGCCGTCGCCGGAGCCCAGGTTGTAGACGGGCTGGAGCTCGCGGCCCGCCTCGAGGGCCTGGGCGGCGGCGACGTGCGAGACGGCGAGGTCGGCGACGTGCACGTAGTCGCGGACGCAGGTCCCGTCGGGGGTGGCGTAGTCGGTGCCGTTGATGCGGGGCGTCCGGCCGGCGGCGAGGGCGTCGAGGACGAGCGGGAAGAGGTTGTGGGGGCTGGTGTCGTAGAGGTCGGGGGTGCCGGAGCCCACGACGTTGAAGTAGCGCAGCGAGGCGTGGCGGAACGGGGCGCCGCCGGTGGCGGCGGCTGCCCGTGCCTCGTCGGCGAGCAGCCACTCGCCGATGAGCTTGGACTCGCCGTACGGGGACTCGGGGTGCGTCTCGGTCGCCTCGGTGACGAGGTCGACGTCGGGCGTGCCGTAGGTGGCCGCGGAGGACGAGAACACGATCTGGGTGACGCCGGTCTGCGCCATGGCGTCGAGCAGGCTGACGGTGCCGGTCACGTTCTGCGTGTAGGTGTGCCGCGGGCGCTTGACGGACTCGCCCGCGTACTTGAACCCGGCGAGGTGCACGACGCCGGTGACGCCGTGGTCGCGCATCGTGGCGACGAGCGTGTCGGTGTCGAGGATCGAGGCCTCGACGAACGGTACGGCGGGTGCGGTGCCGGTGCCGTCGGGCACGAACGCCCGGTGCCCCGAGGACAGGTCGTCCACGACGACGGGCTCGATGCCCGCCTCCACGAACGCGCGCACCACATGGGATCCGATGTAGCCGGCACCGCCGGTCACGAGCCACGTCATGCCCGACACGCTAGCGGACGGGGCGGAGCGGCCTCGGGGTGCGCGCTGTGAAGCAGCGGGAGGCCGCCGTCCGACGTCTCATCACGTGGACGATTTCGACCAAGGCCTTCCGCTGGGGCGCCGCACCCTGGTTCACTCGCCCCATGACGTGGAAGCGCTCCCACGGTTCGGTCCGCGCCGGTGCGGCCCTCCTCTCCGCGACGGTCCTCGTCGGCGTCGCGGCCTGCTCGTCGGGCGGCGGTGGTGCGGGGGCCGAGCCCGCGTCGTCGCCCTCGACGTCGGCGCCACCGCAGGTCGGAGCCGCGTGCAAGGCAGACGCGGCCGCCGGCACCCAGGTGCGGTTCGGCGACGACGACTACCTTGCGGGCGTCGTCGTGGGGTCCGGGAAGACCGGCGTGGTGCTCGCCCACGAGTACGAGTCCGACTCGTGCAACTGGCTGCCGTACGCGAAGCGGCTGGCCGAGCTCGGGTACACCGCGCTCGCGTTCGACTTCGGCGGGTACGGCGGGTCGGGGCTACCCGTGGGCACGCAGAGCAACGAGGCCGACGTGAAGGAGGCGGCGGCCTACCTGCGGGCGCACGGTGCGACCGAGATCGTCCTGATGGGGGCCTCGATGGGCGGCGAGGCCGCGCTCAACGACACCGCGGACGTCGAGCCCGAGGCGGTGGTCTCGCTCTCGTCGCCCTGGGTCTTCGGGCGCGACGTCGTCGACCCCTCCAAGGTCACCGTCCCGGCCCTCCTCATGGCGGGCAAGGACGACTCGGGCGGCGGGTTCGCCGACGCGGCGAGGCTCATCGCCTCGAAGGCGCCGAGCAAGCACGTGTCGCTGAAGATCGTCGACTCGGCCGAGCACGGGACCGCGCTGCTCCGGTCGTCGCAGGCCGTCGCGGTCGAGAAGGACATCGAGACGTTCCTCGCGACGTACGCCCCGCCCGCGTCCTGACGTCCGCCGCCGTGGCCCGGCGTCAGGCCGCCGCGGCGAGCACGAGCGTGAGGAGCGCCTCCGCATACGCGTCCGCGGGCTCCTCCGCGGAGAAGCTCCGCGGGCCCTCGGGGAGCGCGACGTCGACGGTCCAGCGCGGCGTGTCGTCGGCCGCGTCCCCACGCGTGAGCGAGCGGAACGTCCCGCCGAGCAGGTCCCGGAGCTGGTGCTCGGCGGGCAGCCACAGCGCGTCCTCGAGGGCCACGGAGTCGAGCGCCCACTCGGTCGTGCCGTTGAAGCCGAGGACCGACCCGGTCTCGTAGTGGTGCTCCTCGATCGTCATCTCGGAGACGGTGAAGACCTGCTCGTCGAGCCCGTCCGCGTCGAGGGCGAACCGGTCGCCGTCGTGGGGCGTCCAGCGGACGCCCGCGTCGCGCAGGGCACGGGCCAGGGAGCGAGAGATCATCGACCCAGTATCGCCGCTAGGACTCGGGCGCGGGGTCGGGGGCGAGCGCGCGCCCGTCCAGCCAGCCGCGCAGCCGGTCCGGCTGGTTCGTGATGACGCCTTCGACACCGGCGGCGGCCACGGCCGTCCAGGCGACCGGGTCGTCGAGGGTCCACGGGTAGACCTCGAGCCCCGCGTCGTGCAGCTCGCGCACGCGCGAGAGCCGCTCGCGCAGGAGCCGCTTGGACGGGTTGCACGCGGTCACGCCGAGATGCCGGCACGCGCGCAGGACGTCGGGCGTCCACAGCTCCACGAGGAGCGCGCGCGGCAGGTCGGGGGCGGCGTCGCGCAGGGCGCCGACCGTGCGCCGCCGGAAGCTCTGGAAGGTGGCGCGGGACGCGAGGCCGGCGGCCCGGACGGTGTCGGTGACGCGGCGCGCCTCGCTCTCGGTCCACAGGCCCTTGAGCTCGACGAGCATGCCGACGGAGGGGTAGCGGGCCACGAGGTCGAGCACCTCCGTGAGCTCCGGGACCCGCTGGCCGGCGAAGTAGGGCGAGAACCTCGTACCGGCGTCGAGGGCCCGCAGCTCCGCGAGCGTGAGGTCCTTGACGCGCCCGGAGCCGTCCGTGGTGAGAGTGACATCGCGGTCGTGGATCACGACGAGCGCGCCGTCCCGGGTCCGCCGCACGTCGAGCTCGACGGCGTCCGCCGCGACACGGCACGCGGCCTCGAACGCAGCCAGGGTGTTCTGCGGGGCGACGGAGGAGTTCCCACGGTGGGCGACGACGCGCATACCTCCACCCTGCCCCGTCGGGCCCTCCGGAGCGAACTCGGCTCGCTCCCGGCGGTCAGCCCGCGACCGAGCGGTAGACCGGCCGGCCCGCCGGGCGGTACGTCGTCACGACGATCCCCGAACCCGTCCGCCGCACGTCCCCGAGCGTGAACGCGGCGCTCGCGGAGCCCGTCGGGAAGAGTCGCTCGCCGTGCCCGAGGACGACCGGGAACGTCAGCAGCCGCAGCTCGTCGAGCAGTCCCTGCGCGACGAGCCACGTGACGAGCGTCGGGCTGCCGTGCACCTGGAGCTCGTCCCCGACCGACGACGGCGGCGCCTCCTTGAGCCGCTCGACGGCGGTGCGCACGTCCTCGCCGTCGCGCCCCACGACCTCGGTCCCGGCCCAGGTCGGGTCCGTGAGCGACGTCGAGACGACGTGCTTCGGCAGGTCCGCGAGGCGTTGCGCCACGACGTCGGGGACGCCGTCGGCCTCGCGCGGAGCCGACGGCCAGAAGGCCGCGAAGATGTCGTAGGTCCGACGGCCGAGGAGGAACCCGGCGGCGCGCCCGAAGACCGCCGTCACGACCTCGTTCATGCCCTCGTCGGCGTACGGGGCGAGCCAGCCCCCGCGGTCGAACCCGCCGCTGCGGTCCTCGTCGGGTGCTCCCGGGCCCTGCACGACGCCGTCGAGGGTCTGGAACATGGTCGCCGTGAGCCTCATAGCGCCCCAGCCTCGCGGGTGCGGGCGACGGATGCTAGGGGCGACAGGTCACGGATCGGTGACGACCCTTGCGGACCGGCGGCGCCACACGCGCGGCACGCATCCCGGGTCGGCTACGTTGAGAGCGGTGAGCACGCGCACGGGCATCGACTGGGCGGCACCCGTCCCGGGTGCGCGCTACCACGGCCTCCGCGTCCCGAGCGGGACGCTGGCGGCGGTGAGCCTGCCCGCCGATCCCGAGGCGGCCCGCGCCGGCGGGGCACGCGGCGGGCGGGTCGTGCTGCTGCCCGGGCTCACGGGGTCCAAGGAGGACTTCGCGCTCGTCATGCCGCTCCTCGCGCACGCCGGCTTCGACAGCGAGTCCGTCGACCTCGCGGGGCAGTACGAGTCGGCGTCCGCGGGGCCGCGCGGCGTGGCCACGGCGGGCGCCAGCCCCTCGGCGTCGTACGACTACCCGCTCTACACCGCCGACGTGACGGCGCTCCTCGAGGCGGGGGAGCCCGCGCACGTGGTCGGCTACTCGTTCGCCGGCGTGGTCGCGCAGCTCGTCGCCGTCCGGCGCCCGGAGCTCGTCCGCAGCCTCACCCTCGTATCGACGCCGCCCGGGTACGGCAACGGGTTCCGCGGGGTCTCGTGGATCGGGTGGGCCTCCGGCACGTTCGGTCCCCGGGTCGCGGCGTCGCTCATGCTCTGGGGCATCCGCAACAACCTCAACCGCGTGGACGCCGACCGGCTCGGATTCGTACGGGCACGGCTCGCCGCCACCCGCCGCGACAGCGTGGACGACACCATCGACCTCATGATGACGATCCCCGACGTGCGCGAGGCCGTCGCGGCGCTGCCGGTGCCGAAGCTGGTCGCCGTCGGGCGGCACGACCTGTGGCCCGTGCGGCGGCACGCCCGCTTCGCGGCGAGCATCGGCGCCGAGCTCGGCGTCTACGGCTCGGGGCACAGCCCCAACGAGACCGCCCCCGCCGCGCTCACGGCCGACCTGGTGCGCCTCTACCGCGAGGCGCCGTCGTCGGGGGACGAGGTGTCGGCCGAGGTGCCGCCCGTGGCATGACGGCGGCGCCACGCGCGGCGCTCGGCGCGGTGGCGGAAGGGCCGCGACTCCGGCCAGCACGCGCGCACCGTCGTCACCACCCAGTGCAGGCGGCGGCCGAGGGCGGCCCACGAGTCGAAGGGGCGCGCCGAGACCCCGACGACCCACGCGTCGTCGTGCACCACACGCATCCACGGACGCACCTGGAAGCTCAGGTCGAGGTCGTCGTGGAGGTCGGCGCGGTCGCGGTGCACCAGGCCTCGCACCTCGTGCCACGCCTCGCGCCGCATCGCCAGCGACGAGCCGAACAGCGGCGGATGGCCCAGGTACGGGCCGACGATCGCGTAGAGGCCGCCGAGGTACCAGTGGTCGCCCAGCCAGTTCACGACGTGCCGCGGGCCGTAGAACCGGCCGCGGCCCGTGAGGAAGTCCGGCGCGTCCGGCCCGGCGAAGTGCGCCGCGAGCCGCTCGACCCAGTCACGAGCCGGGACCGAGTCCGCGTCGAGGCGGGCGATCACGTCCTCGGTCGTCGCGTCGTAGCCCGCCGCGGACGCCGGCCAGATGCCGTGGGTCCGCTCCGTCACCACCGTCGCGCCGTGCGCCCGCGCGACGTCGGCGGTCTCGTCGGAGGAGTCGTTGTCGACCACGACGACCCGGTCCGGGCGCCGCGTCCCGGCCTCGAGCGCGGCCAGGCAGCGCCGCAGGAGGACGGCGTCGTCGCGGCTCGGGACGACCACGACGATCGAGGGCACGCTCACGTCTCGCGAGCCTACGGGGTGGCGGGGTTCAGGGTCACGAACCGGCCCGTGACCAGGTGTTTCGTCCTATCCAGGTGAGTGGGCTATCGTGTGAACCGGTGACGCGGTATCCCCCCTGCACCGCGTCACCACCTACTTCCGAAGCCCCGGTCCGCTGCACGCGGACCGGGGCTTCGTCGTGGAGCGTCGGGCCTAGGCCGCCGCCCCCCGGCACAGGCGCTCGCGGAGCCCCGCGACGACCTCGCGCTCGTCGACGTCGACCAGGGCGTAGTCGCGGACGACGACGCGCCCGCCCACGACGACGTGCTTCGGGCGCCGTCCGGGGCTCGCCCAGAGGAGCCCCGCGACGGGGTCGGCGACGCCCGCGTCCGCGACGCCGGAGACGTCCCAGACGCACAGGTCGCCCGCGGACCCCGGGCCGAGGGTCCCGAGCTCGGGCCGGCCGAGCCCGGCGGCTGAGCCGGCGGTCGCCATGCCGAGGACCGTGCGCGCGGGCAGCTGCGGTCCGACGAGCGCCGAGACCTGCATCGCCAGCCGGGCGTCGGCCAGGAGGTGGCCGGCGTCGTTGCTGCCGCCGCCGCTCGTGCCGAGGCCGACGGCCAGCCCGGCCTCGAGCATCCGCGCCACCGGGGCGACGCCCCAGCCCATCGGCACGTCGCAGCCGGGGGCGTGGGTCGCCGTGACACCGGCGGCGGCGAGCCGCGCGATCTCGTCGTCCGTGACGTCGCACAGGTGCGCAAGAGTGACGTCAGGCGCCAGCCAGCCCCACGCGTCGAGCAGCTCGACGGGCCGCCGGCCGTACCGCTCGAGGGCGATCGCCGTGTCGACCTGCTCGTTCGCCTGGGTCCGGCGGCGCAGGCCGTGCTCGGCCGCCACCGCGCCGAGCTCGCGGAAGGTCGCCTCGTCGTCGGAGTGGACGCCCGCCGGACCGACCGCGAGCTGCAGCATCCCGTCTGCGCTGACGCCGCTCCGCCCCCCGCCCGGCGGCAGGAGCTTCCGGACGATCGCGTCGGCCGACCGTGCGGCGCGCCGCGCGTCCTCGCGGGCGGAGCCGCGGACCAGGACCAGCCGCGCCCCGACCGCCCGGACCGCCCTGGCCGTCGCGTGCGCGAGCTCGACCGTCCGCCCGGCGTCGACGTCCTGCGGCCAGTTGAGGTGGTGGTCGGCGACCGTCGTCACGCCGCACAGCAGGGCCTCCGCCGCCCCCACGGACGCCGCCGCCCGGTAGAGCGCCGGGTCGTGGCCCGCCGCGTCGTAGGCCGCGGCCATCGTGGGGAGCCACTGCGCCATCGGCACGCCGCGGGTGCCCGGCAGCGTGCGGAACGCACTCTGGAGCAGGTGGTGGTGGGCGTTGACGAGGCCGGGCGTGACGACGCACCCCGACGCGTCGAGGGCCGTCTCTCCCGGCAGCCCGTCGTCGAGGGTCAGCGGTGCGTCCGGTCGGTAGAGCTCGGTCACGGCGTCGACGAGGACGCGCTCCGCGGAGGTGACGTGCAGCATGCGGGACGTTCTACCAGCCGCGTGTAACGCGCCTGTGACGTGGGGTGCGTACCGTCCCGGCCATGACGCACGAGACGACGCCGGACCCTCGTCCCTCCCGCACCCCGTCGACGCTCGTCCGCGGGCGCTGGGTGCTGACCGCCGCCCCCGACGGGGCCGCCACCCCCGCCGTCGTGCGCGACGGCGCCGTGCTGCTGCAGGGCGACCGCGTGGCGGAGGTCGGGACGTGGGCGGACCTGTCCGCCCGCCACCCGGGCGCCGCCGTGCGCGGCGGCCCGCACGACGTGGTCACGCCCGGCTTCGTCAACACCCACGGCCACTTCTCCGAGGGCCTCGTCACGGGCATCGCCTCGCAGTACACGCTGTGGGAGTGGCTCCATGCGCTGATCGACAAGGTCAACCCGGTCATGCACGACGCCGCCGCCCACGCGGGCACGACCCTCCAGGCGATCCAGCTCCTGCGCAGCGGCGTCACCACGGCCAACGACATGTTCTGCTCCGACCCCGGGACCGGGGCGCCGGTCACGCCAGGGGTGGTCCGGGCGCTCGACGAGGTCGGGCTGCGGGGCGTCGTGTCGTTCGGGTCCGGCGACGCCGACCGCGACTTCGGGTTCGACGCGATCGCCCGCGAGTGGGACGCCCTGCGCGGTGCCGCCGAGGGCAGCCGGCTGTCGACGTTCCGTGTCGGGATCTCCGTCGTCGGGCGGCAGACGCCTGAGGCGCTCGAGAGGTCCGTCGCCTACGCCGCCGAGCACGGCGCCGGGGTGCACATCCACCTGCAGGAGGTGCGCGAGGAGGTCACGGCCACCTTCCAGCGGACCGGGCGGACGCCCGTCGCGCACTGCGCGCACGAGGGACTGTTCTCCGTCCCGACGATCGCCGCGCACTGCGTCTGGGTCGACCGCGACGACCGAGCCCTCCTGGCCGAGCACCGCGTGGGCGTCGCCCACAACCCTGTCGCGAACATGATTCTCGCGAGCGGGATCGCGCCCGTGGCGGAGCTGCGGGCACTCGGGGTGGACGTGGGCATCGGCGTCGACGGGCCCGCGTCCAACGACGCCCAGGACTACCTGCAGGCCATGAAGGCCGCTGCCCTGCTCGCCCGCACGCGCGAGCTCCGGGCGACCGCGATGTCGGCGCGCGAGGCCTTCGAGATGGCGACGATCGGCGGCGCCCGAGCGCTCCGCATGGACGAAGCCGTCGGGTCGCTCGAGCCCGGCAAGAAGGCCGACGTCGTGGTGCTCGACGGCGACTCGCCCGCGCTCGCGAACGTCCACGACCCCTACCAGGCGGTCGTGTTCGTCGCGGGCTCGCGCGAGGTCAAGGAGGTCTGGGTGGACGGCGAGCCGAGCGTCGCGGACGGCGACGTCGTCCGGGTGGACCCGGCCGAGGCCGTGCGGGCCGCACGCCCCGTCGCGGAGCGGCTCGTCGCCGAGGCGGGCCTGGGCCGGCTGTCGGCCCTCACGGGCGGGCCCCTGGACGGGACCGAGCGGTTCTGACGCTCAGAGCTCGAGCACGAGGCGCGGGCAGCCCGCCGCCGCGCGCGACACGCACAGCATCATCGTGCGGTTCTCGGACTGCTCGTCGGGGCTCAGCACGGAGTCCCGGTGGTCGGCCTCGCCCGCGACGATCGGCGTCTCGCAGGTGCCGCACGTGCCCTCGCGGCACGACGAGAGCACGAGCACGCCCGCCTCCTCGACGGTCTCGAGGATCGTGCGGCCGGGCAGCACGGTGAGCGTGGTCCCCGAGAGCTCGAGCTCGACCTCGAAGGCGGTGCCGCCGTCGACGGGCCCCGTGTCCTTCGGCTCGAAGCGCTCGAGATGGAGCGAGCCGTGCGGCCACCCGCGCACCGCGTCCTCGACGCCCGCCATGAGCCGGCCGGGCCCGCAGCAGTAGACCTGAGCCCCGGCGGGGAAGCGTCCCGGCTCGCCGAGCAGCGCGTCGAGGTCGGCGCGACCGCCCTCGTCCGCCACGTGCAGGTGCACGCGGTCCGGGTGCTTCGCGGCCAGCTCGTCCGCGAAGGCCATGCGGGACCGGCTCGAGCCCGCGTAGTGGAGCACCCAGTCGGCGCCGGCCCCCTCCGCGGCGGCGACCATCGGCAGGACGGGAGTGATCCCGATGCCGCCGGCGACGAAGACGGCCGGTGCGGCGGCGTCGAACGCGAAGTGGTTGCGCGGCCCGCGTGCCGTGAGCTCGTCGCCGACGCGGAGCTCGTCGTGCACCCACGCCGAGCCCCCGCGCCCCGCGCGCTCGCGCAGGACGGCCACGGTCCAGGTCCGCGCGTCCGTCGCGCCACACAGGGAGTACTGGCGCTCGACGACGCCGCCCGCGCGCCCGCCCTCCGCCCGGGCGCCCGGCAGCGTCAGGTCGACGTGCGCCCCCGGCTCGGAGGTCGGCAGAGGAGACCCGTCGGCGGCGGCCAGTGTGAGCGCGACGACGTCCGGTGCGAGAGGGTCCTTGGCGACGACGACGACGCGGTGGGTGGTGTCGGGTGCGCTCACGGGTGGCTCCTGTCGCGTCGGCGGCGGGTCGGTGGTGGGGGGAGCTGCGGCTTCTGCTTGACGACGACCATCCGGAACTGCGAACCGTCGGCCGAGCGCCAGCGGTGCGGGCTGCCGCCGCGGTAGTAGGCCGAGTCGCCGGGGCCCAACCGCGCCGTGCCCTCCTCGGCCAGGTCCAGCAGGACGTCGCCCTCGACCACGTAGAGGAACTCGTCCTCGGCGTGGACGTAGTAGTCGCCCGGGTCGGTGTTGGCGCCGACCCACTCGAGCGGCTCGAACGCCCGCGCGCCACGGACGAGGAGGCGGGCCTCGCCCTGCGAGAACGGCCCACGGGCCCCTTCGGTCGATCGCAGGACGCGCGGCCGCTGGTCGTCGACCTCGGACTGGCCGGGGTCGCCCGCGGCCAGGAGCTCGACCTGGCTGGTGCCCAGCGCCCGGGCGATCCGCTCGAGCGAGACCATGCTCGGGCGTGCGTGCCCTCGCTCGAGCTGGCTGAGGAACGAGTGCGACAGGCCCGTGCGCTCGGCGACCTGGATGAGGGTCAGGCCGTGTCCCCGACGGAGCGTCCGGATCCGCGCGCCGACCCGCTGCGCCTGGTCGTCGACGACGCCTCCCGCGAGGGGGACGGCAGGCCTGGCGATGGGGGTCATGCCTGGACCGTAACCGCCCCGTCTCCGTGCGGGCCGAGCTGTCGACCACTCTTTACACGGGCGGCCCGACGCGTTACGCGGCGGAAACGAGTGCTCCGTAGCGTCCTCGATGTTGATCCCATCAACATCCACGGGCCGCCACGACGGTGTGACGTCCAGCCGTCACCGACCTCGGGAGGACCGTCGTGAGCGCACAGCCACCTCGCCCCGTCTCGCTGCTCCGCGGCGCCACGCTGGCCGATAACAGCACCGCGGACGTCGTGCTCGACGGCCCGGTCGTGAGCCAGGTCGTGCCGGCCGGCGAGGGCGTCGCGGCCGCCGACGGCGAGGTCCTGGACCTCGCGGGCTACGTGCTCCTCACGGCGCCCGCCGAGCCGCACGCCCACCTCGACAAGGCGCGCAGCTTCGAGCTCGCCGCACCGCCCCTCGGCGACCTGGGCTCCGCGATCGACGCCTGGCGCACCTACGCCGGGACGATGAGCGTCGAGTCGATCGCCGACCGTGCCCGTGCCCAGGTCCTCCAGATGCTCGCGAGCGGCACGACTGCGGTCCGCACCCACGTCGACGTCCTCAGCGGCGACGGCACCGCGACGGTCGAGGAGGCCACGCGCGGCGCCCGGGCCCTGGTGGCCGTCCGCGACGAGCTGGCTGGTCTCCTCGACCTCGAGCTCGTCGCGCTCGCCGGCCCGCACTGCCCGGACGAGCACGTCGAGGCGGTGCTCGACCTGGGGGTCGACGTCGTCGGCGGGGCGCCGCACCTCGCGGACGATCCCCTCGCCGACCTCGACCGGCTCCTCGCGATCGCCGGCCGCCGCAAGCTCCCCGTCGACCTGCACACCGACGAGAGCCTCGACGGCCCTGTCACCCTCGACGCGTACGCGATGGCGGTGCGCGACTGGCCCCGCGACCGCCAGTACTCCGCGGGGCACTGCGTCCGCCTGGGAACGCTGCCCGAGGCCGAGCGCGACCGGGTGATCGCCGAGGTGGTCGCGTCGGACCTCGGCATCATCAGCCTCCCGATCACCAACCTGTACCTCCAGGGCTGGGACGTCCCCGTGGGCACGCCGCGCGGTCTCACGGCGCTCCGGAGCCTGCTCGATGCCGGCGTCCGCGTCGCGGCCGGCGCCGACAACGTCCGCGACCCGTTCAACCCCGTCGGCCGTGGGGACGCCCTGGAGACCGCCTCGCTGGTCGTCACCGCGGGCCACCTGTCGCCCGCGGAGGCGTACTCGCTCGTGTCCGACGGCGCACGCGACGTCCTCGGGCTGCCCGCCGCGGGTCCGCGGCCCGGCGCACGGGCCGAGCTGCTCGCCGTGCGGGGCGAGAGCCTCGCCGACGTCGTGGCCGGGGCGTCCGCAGACCGGGTGGTCGTCCACGGCGGGTGCGTCGTCGCCCGCACCACGCTCACCACCACCATCGCGGCAGCCGGCGTCCCCGCACCGGTACCCGTCGGCTGACCCGGCACGCCGACCCCCCGACCGCCCGAGCCCAGGAAGAGGTACCCGTGTCCACCGCAACCGCACCCCTCACCGAGACGGTGACCAGCACCCTGCTCGACTTCCACGACGTCGAGATGACGTTCCCCGACGGCACCGTCGCGCTGCGCGGCGTGCACCTCACGGTCGACCGGGGCGAGTTCGTCTCCGTCGTCGGCCCCTCGGGGTGCGGCAAGTCGACGCTCCTGCGCATCGCGTCCGGCCTCGAGAGCGCGTCCCACGGCGTCGCCCAGGTGGATGCGTCCCGCATCGGGTACGTCTTCCAGGACGCGACCCTCCTGCCCTGGCGCTCCGTCCAGGACAACGTCGAGCTGCTCGCCGAGCTGAACGGCCAGGGCAAGCAGGGCCGCCGCGCCAAGGCGGACCGGGCGATCGAGCTCGTCGGCCTCACCGGGTTCGAGAAGCACCTGCCCAAGCAGCTGTCGGGCGGCATGCGGATGCGCACGTCGCTCGCCCGCTCGCTCACCCTCGACCCCGAGCTGTTCCTCTTCGACGAGCCGTTCGGCGCGCTCGACGAGATCACCCGCGAGCGCCTCAACGACGAGCTCCTGCGGCTGTTCGTCGAGCAGCAGTTCGCGGGCCTCTTCATCACGCACTCGGTCTCGGAGGCGGTCTACCTGTCGACGAAGGTCGTCGTCATGTCGGGTCGCCCGGGCACGGTCGTCCGCACGTTCGACGTGCCCTTCCCGATGCCCCGCGACCCCGACATCCGCTTCAGCCCCGAGTTCGCCGAGCTCGTGGGCGAGGTCTCTCGCGCCCTCCGGGAAGGACACCGCTGATGGTCACGCTGCAGGAAGTCACTCAGGCCCGCGTCGCGCGGGTCGCCGTACGGCGGACGAAGAAGCGCACCCCCGCCACGTGGTGGCAGCCGGTGGTCGTGCTCGCCCTGCTCGTCGGGGTCTGGTGGCTCGTCGCCGCCTACTACGACAAGTCCAAGGGCCTCGCGTTCCTCGTGCCCTACCCGCACCTCGTCCTCCAGGCCCTGGTGGACGACCCGACGCAGCCGACGTTCAACCAGGAGCTGTGGCAGGCGCTCGGGCGCTCGACTACCGTCGCCCTGACCGGGCTCGCGATCGCGATCGTCCTCGGGGTCGCGTGGGCGGTGGTGATGTCGCAGGCCCGGTGGCTCGAGCGGTCCCTCTACCCGTACGCCGTCGTGCTCCAGTGCGTCCCGATCCTGGCGCTGGTCCCGCTCATCGGCGCCCTGTTCGGCTACGGCTTCCCGTCCCGGGTGATCGTCACCGTGATGATCGCGCTCTTCCCGATGGTGTCGAACACGCTGTTCGGGCTGCAGTCCACGGACAAGGGCCAGCGCGAGCTGTTCCAGCTCCAGGGGGCGGGCCGCGGGACGCGCCTCGCCAAGCTCCAGCTCCCGGCGGCGCTCCCGTCGATCTTCGTCGGCCTGCGCACCTCGGCCGGCCTGTCCGTGATCGGCGCGATCGTCGGCGACCAGTTCTTCCAGCGGGGCAACCCGGGCCTGGGCGTGCTCATCCAGGTCACCGCGTCGCGGCTCATGGGCCCCGAGCTCTACGCCACGATCATCGTCGCGTCGCTCCTGGGCGTCGTCGTCTTCCTCCTCTTCGGCCTGCTCGGGCGCCTCGCCGTCGGCCGTTGGTACGACTTCAGCTGAGCCCGCCCGGCCCCGCTGACCCACGGCGCCGCGCCGCGGCCGCCGGTTCCACCACCTCCCCGCCCACCCACGTGTCTTTCCCGACCCCTGAAACGGAGCACCTATGCGCACCCGAAACCGCATCGTCGCCTGGTCGTCCGTCGCCGCAGCGGCTGCCGTCGCGCTGGCGGGCTGCAGCGGCGGTTCCAGCGGCTCGACCACGGGCGCGACGTCGTCCGCGGCCGTGACCGGGCCCGCCGTGGACCTGTCGGGCGTGTGCCCGGCGACCGTCGTCGTGCAGACGGACTGGAACCCCGAGGCCGACCACGCGCACCTCTACCAGCTGCTCGGCCCGAACCCGTCGATCGACACCGAGAAGAAGTCGGTGACGGGGGACCTCTACGCGAACGGCAAGCCCACGGGCGTCAAGCTCGAGGTCCGTGCCGGCGGCCCCGCGATCGGCTACTCGACGGTCAGCGCCCAGATGTACCAGGACAAGGGCATCACCCTGGGCTACGTCTCGACCGACGAGGCGATCGAGTTCTCGGGGAGCCTGCCCACGAAGGCCGTGTTCGCCGAGAACGACAAGTCCCCCATGGTCGTCATGTGGGACCCGAAGACGTACCCGGACGTCAAGACGATCGCCGACCTGGGCAAGGCGCTCGACAAGGACGGCGGCGTGGTGCGCTACTTCAACGGCGCCGCCTACATGACCTACCTGACCGAGTCGGGGATCCTCCCGAAGGCCACGACGGACGGCTCCTACGACGGCACCCCCGCGAAGTTCGTCACCGCCAAGGGCAAGGACGGGCAGCAGGGTTTCGCGACCGCCGAGCCGTACGTGTACGAGCACGAGGTCGGCGCGTGGGCCAAGCCGGTGCAGTACCAGCTCATCGCCGACACCGGCTGGTCGCCCTACCCCGAGTCCATGTCGGTGCGCAGCGGTGACCTGACGAAGCTCACCCCGTGCCTCAAGGCGCTCGTCCCCGTGATGCAGCAGGCCGACGTCGACTACTTCAAGGACCCGGCGCCGACCAACGAACTCATCGTCAAGCTCGTGGGCGCCTACAACAACGGCTGGACGTACGACGCCGAGGTCGGGGCCTTCGCGGCCAAGCAGATGCGGTCCCTCGACATCGCCACGAACGGTGACAACGACTACGTCGGCGACATGACCGAGACCCGAGTGAACGACCTCATGAAGGTCGCGGTGCCGATCTTCAGCAAGAGCGGCGGGCACGTGAAGTCCGGGCTCAAGGCCGACGACCTGTTCACCAACGAGTTCCTCGACACCTCGATCGGCTTCTGACCGGCCCGGACCGCGGGGCGCTCGGCCCCGCGGTCCCGGACCACCGGCGCCCACGCGTCGTCCGGCAGCCCGTGCCCCACCGAAGGAGACCTCCCATGACCGCAACACCCGAGTCGCTCGCCGCCCTGCGCGCCGAGCTGGTCGCCGCCCTCGGCGAGCGTGGCGTGACCGACGACGAGCGGACCCGCGCCCGCGCGTCGGTCGACGAGGCGACCATGAGCCCGATCCTCAGCGAGCAGCTGCCGCTCGGGCTGGCGGACCTCGTCGCGTACCCGACGGGCGCCGACCAGATCGCCCGGGTGCTGGCCGCCGCGGCCCGGCACGGCGTGCCCGTCACGACGCGCGGCAAGGGCACCGGCAACTACGGCCAGGGCATCCCGCTGCAGGGTGGGCTCGTGCTCGACACGTCCCGGGCGCGCGCCGTCGTGGAGGTCGGCGACGGCTACGTGACCGCCGAGGCGGGTGCCTCGATGGTCGCGCTCGAGCAGGCCGCGAACGCCGCCGGGCAGCAGCTGTGGATGTACCCGTCGACGGCGCAGTCCACGCTCGGCGGGTTCCTCTCCGGCGGGTCCGGGGGGACCGGCTCGATCTCGCACGGGTCGAACTGGGAGGGCTTCGTCACCGCCCTCGACGTCGCGCTCCCCGGCGACGAGGGCGTCCTGCGGCACGTCGAGGGCGAGGAGGCGCAGACCTTCGTCCACACGTACGGGACGGCGGGCGTGATCGCCCGCGCCACCGTCCGGCTCGAACCGCTGCAGGACTGGCGCGCGGTCTACGCGAGCTTCGACGACTTCGGCGGCGCGCTCGCGGCCGTGCGGGCGCTGCGGGGCCTCGACCCCGCGCCCCGCCTCGTGAGCGCGGACCTCCCGTTCGTCTCCGACCGGCTCCCGGCCGACCCGGCGATCGTGAAGGGCAAGGCGTCGCTGCGCGCGATCCTCGACGTGAGCACCCTCGCGGAGGCCACCGCCCTGGTCGAGGCGTCCGGGGGCGCGATCACCGACGTCCGCGAGGGCGCGCAGCAGACCCTCAAGGTCTCGATGCTCTCCTACAACCACCCGATCTGGTGGCTCAAGAAGAACGAGCCGGACACCGTCTACTTCCACGTCGAGGTCGGGGGAGAGGCCCTCGTCGACGCGATCGACGAGGTCCACGCGGTCTACCCGGGCGGCATGCTGCACATCGAGGCCGCCCACCGGTTCCCGATCGGGATGCTGACCGCGCCCTACACCGGCGCGGACGACGTCTACGCGGGCTACCCGAGGCTCCAGGAGCTCGGCGTCCGGGTGCACAGCCCGCACCAGTACTACGTGGACCACGGCGTCGAGGAGCTCCTCGCGCTCAAGGCCACCACCGACCCGGACGGCCTTCTCAACCCCGGCAAGCTCGGGACTCCCGAGGGCCTCGCCGTCGGCGACGCGACGGCCTCCGCGCAGCCAGCGGCCGCGATCCCGGGGTTCGGCAAGTGAGCGGCACGCGCCGGCTGGTCGAGCTCCCAGGCCCGACCCTCGCCGGACGGTTCACGAAGGACACGATCGTCGTCCAGCCCACGGGGGCGATCGAGCACCACGGCCCGCACCTGCCGCTCCAGACCGACTACCTGCTGGCCGACGAGATCGGGAACGCCGCGGTCGAGGCCGCCGCCACGGGCGGGCTCGACGTGTGGGCCCTTCCGACGATCGCGTTCACCAAGTCGGACGAGCACAGCTGGGCACCCGGCACCGTCTGGCTCGACGCCATGACGATGTTCGACACCGTCGTGCAGGTCGGCCGGTCGGTCGCGACGATGGGGGCGGGCACGCTCGTGTTCGCGAACGGGCACGGCGGCAACGTCGCGCTGCTCCAGGTCGCGCTGCGGGAGATCCGCCGCCTCTACGGGCTGCGGACGTTCCTCATGCCGACCCTCACGCGGACCGACCCGCCGCACGGCGAGGGCGAGGACGAGCGCGGGCTCGGGATCCACGGCGGGGCCGCGGAGACGTCGATCATCCTGCACCTGCGGCCCCATCTCGTCGACCTGTCCGTCGCGGAGCGCTGGGTCCCGGAGCACCTCGCCGACCTCGAGCACGTCGGCTTCAACGGGAAGTCCGTGAGCTTCGGGTGGCTCTCGGACGACTTCGGGACGCCCGGCGTCGTCGGCGACCCGACCCAAGCCACCGCCGAGTACGGAAAGCTCCTGTGGGACGCGTCCGTCGAGCAGGCCGTGGCCGCGCTGCGGGAGATCGCGGCCTTCGACCCGGTGCGGCGCCCGTGACCGCGTTCGCGGAGCCCCCGGCGGACCCGTTCCCCCTCCTGGCGGAGTGGCTCCCCGCCCCCTGCTCCGGCGAGACGCCGGTCATGACGCTGTCCACGACGGGCGTCGACGGGTACCCCGCCGCGCGGACCGTGCTGCTGTCGCTGTTCGACGGCGCCCGGGTGCACTTCCACACGGACTCGCGCTCGCGCAAGGCCGTCGAGCTCGGCGTCGACCCGCGCGCCACCGTCACCGTGCTCCAGCTCGAGGCGGCCCGCCAGGTCGTGGTCACGGGGGACGTCGCGCCCGTCACCGCGGCGGAGGCGCTCGCTGCCTACCGGGCCCGCAGCCGCTACCTCCAGCTGCTCGCGTGGCTCAACGACGTCGGGACGGCGCAGCTCGACCCCGGCGAGCGCCGGGCACGGTGGGCGGCGTTCGACGCCGCCCACCCGGCTCCGCTCGACCCGCCCCCGACGTGGCGGGGCTACGCGATCACGCCCGTGCGGGTCGTGCTCTGGCAGGGCGACGACGACGGTCCCAGCACGCGGGTCGCGTACGAGCTCGACCGGAAGTCGGGCGAGTGGACGAGCGAACGGTGGGCCGGCTGATGCCCGGCGACGTCCTCGACCTGGTGTTCCGGGGCCGCGTCGTGCTCCCCGACGGCGAACCGCACGCGGCCGTCGGCGTCGCGGGCGGCCGGATCGCCGTCGTCGCCGAGCACCACGCTCCGCTCCCCGCGCTCGACGAGCGCGTCCTCGCGCCCGACGAGGTGCTCGTCCCCGGCCTCGTCGACACCCACGTCCACGTCAACGAGCCCGGCCGCACGGAGTGGGAAGGCTTCGCCACGGCCACCGCCGCGGCCGCGGCCGGCGGCGTCACGACCATCGTCGACATGCCCCTGAACTCCGTCCCGCCGACCGTCTCGCCCGAGGCGCTCGCGGTCAAGCGGGCGGCCGCCGACCGGGCGGTGTCCGTGGACGTCGGGTTCTGGGGCGGGGCCGTGCCCGCGAGCCTCGGGCACCTGCGCGAGCTCCACGACGCCGGCGTGTTCGGCTTCAAGTGCTTCCTCGCGCCCAGCGGGGTCGACGAGTTCCCGCACCTCGACCGTGGGCAGCTCGACGCGGCCCTCGACGAGCTCGCCGCCTTCGACGGACTGCTCATCGTGCACGCCGAGGACCCCGACGCCCTGCCGCACGGGTACGGCGGCGGCCGGCACTACGCGGGTTACCTCGCGTCGCGCCCCGACGCGGCCGAGGTCGCCGCCGTCGAGCACGTCGTCGCGGGGGTCCGGCGCACGGGCGGTCGCGCGCACGTCCTGCACGTCTCGAGCGCGCAGGTGCTGCCCGTCCTGCGGGCCGCGAAGGCCGAGGGGCTGCGGATCACGGCCGAGACGTGCCCGCACTACCTCACCTTCGCCGACGATGACGTCCCCGACGGCGCGACGCGGTTCAAGTGCGCGCCGCCGATCCGGGACTCCCGCAACCAGGACCTCCTGTGGGAGGCCCTCGACGACGGCACGATCGACCTCGTCGTGACCGACCACTCGCCGTCGACCGTCGAGCTCAAGACCGCGGGCGGAGGCGACTTCGGCGCGGCCTGGGGCGGGATCGCCGGGCTGCAGCTCGGGCTCGCGGCCGTCTGGACGCACGCCGCCCGGCGCGGCGTCCCGCTCGAACACGTCGTCCGCTGGATGGCGACCGCGACGGCCCGGTTCGTCGGGCTCGACGACCGCGGGGCGATCGTCCCCGGTCGGCGCGCGGACCTCGCGCTGGTCGCGCCGGACGCCGAGCTGCGGGTCGACGCCGCGCGCCTGCTCCACCGCAACCCCGTGACCGCCTACGACGGCGCGCTGCTGCGCGGCGTCGTGCGCGAGACCTGGCTCGCGGGCGTCCCCGTCCGGGCCGGGGAGCCACGCGGCGCGCTGCTCTCGCGCGACGGGCTCGTCCCCGTCGCCGCGACCCGCTGACCCACCCACCGAGAGGATCCGAGATGGCCTACACCCTCACGAGCCACCGCTACGGCAAGGCCGAGAACCACATCGTCCGGGTCTACCGCGACTGCCCGCGGCACGAGATCCGCGACCTCACCGTGACGACGGCGATGCGCGGCGAGTTCGACGACGCCTACCTGACGGGCGACCAGTCGAAGGTGCTGCCCACGGACACCCAGAAGAACACGGCCTTCGTGTACGCCAAGCAGCACGGCGGCGGGACGGTCGAGGAGTACGCGCTCGCGCTGGCGAAGCACTTCGTCGACGACGTCGACCCGATCCACGGCGCCCAGGTCGACGTGCTGGTCGACGCGTGGGAGCGGGTCGTCGTCGACGGCGAGGAGCACGACCACACCTGGGTGCGCCGCGGGCCGGAGAACCGGACGGTGACCGTGACGGTCGACGGCAAGGGGACGGGGCAGAAGGCGACCGTCGGCGGCGGCATCCGCGACCTCGTCATCCTCAAGTCGACGGGCAGCGAGTTCCACGACTTCCTCAGCGACGGCTTCACGACGCTCGAGGAGACCAAGGACCGGATCCTCGCGACCGCGATCGACGCGACGTGGGAGTTCTCCGCGACCCCGCCCGACTGGGACGCCGCCTACGCGGCGATCCGGGCCGCCGTCGTCGGGACGTTCGCGACCCTGCACTCGCTCGCGCTCCAGCAGACGCTCTGGCACATCGGCGGGGCTGTCCTCGACGCCGTGCCCGAGGTCGCGTCGATCTCGATCGTCGCGCCCAACAAGCACCACTTCCTCTACGACTTCTCGCGGTTCGACACCGAGGTGCGGAACGCCGGCGAGGTCTTCCACGCCGACGACCGCCCGTACGGCCTCATCGAGGCGACGGTGTCCCGGTGACCGCGGTGGAGGCGGAGTGGGCCGTGGCAGGGGGGCGTCACGTGAGGCGGCCGGGCGAGGGGCGCATGCAATGGCCCGCCGACGACGCCGCGTGGCTCGCCCGCGCCGTCGAGCTCGCCGTCGCGAACGTGGGGGCCGGCGGCGGGCCGTTCGGCGCCGTCGTGGTGCGGGCGGGTGCGCTCGTCGCCGAAGGGGCGAACAGCGTGACCCGGGACAACGACCCCACCGCTCATGCGGAGGTCAACGCGCTGCGCGCCGCCGGGCGCGCGATCGGGTCGTTCGACCTCGCCGGGACCACGCTGTACAGCTCGTGCGAGCCGTGCCCGCTGTGCCTGTCGGCGTCGCTCTGGGCTCGCGTGGACCGGGTGGTCTTCGCGGCGGACCGGCACGACGCGGCTGACGCCGGCTTCGACGACGGCGAGTTCTACGACCGCCTCGCGACCGACCGGGCGACCTGGACCCTGCCGCGGGTCGCCTCGCTGCGCATCGCGACGTCCACGCTCCCCTTCGAGCACTGGTCGGTCCACGCGACGCGCGTGGAGTACTGACGGGGGCGAACCCCACGGGCGTGACGGGTCGGTCGTGCGCCGGGTCTCACTGACCCGTGCGGCCGTCGACGCGCTCGCGCCGCAGGTCCGCATGCCCGCAGTGGCGGGCGTACTCCTCGATCAGATGGACGACGACGTCGCGCACCTCCCACGGCTCGCCGGGGACGAAGGGGGCGCCCAGGTCGTCGTAGCGCGCCAGGACGTCGCGTGCGTGCGCTACCTCGCGTCCCCAGGACTCCCAGGCCTCGGCCACGCACGCGTCGGGACCAGTGGTGCTCGATCCGCGCCAGGTGACGCACCAGGCCGAGCAGGCTCAGTGTGCTCGGCGGGACCGACCGCAGCGCCAGCTGCTCCGCGGTGAGGTCCTCGCACTTCATGACGAGCGTCGTCCGGTAGCGCTCGAGGTACTGCTGCAGGGTCGCGCGCTCGCCGACGGGCGGCTCGCCCAGGTCGCGGGGGTCGTCCACGGGGTCCAACCAGAACGCGCGTCGTCCTCGCTGGTGCTCGGCCATGGGCCGAGTCCACCAGCGGGCCGGGCGGGGAGCAGGCGGCGCCCGCATCCCCCGGGCAATCAGCTGCCGCGGTAGGTGGAGTAGCCGAACGGGCTGAGCAGGAGGGGGACGTGCAGGTGCGCGTCGTCCGGCCCGACGACAAAGGTCACCGCGACCTCGGGGAAGAACGCCCCGGCTCCGCCGTCCTCGTCGGCGGACTCGGCCAGGTATTCGGCGGTGTCGAACGTGAGCCGGTACGGGCCCGGTGCGAGCGTGGCCGGCCCGAGGGTGCGGACCCGGCCGTCGTCGTCGGTCACGCCCGAGCCGACCTCGCGTGGGCCGCCGTCGGCGAGCGCCTCGAGACGGACCGGCACCCCCGGCGCCGGGCGGCCCGACGCGGTGTCGAGCACGTGCGTGGTGACGAGGCTCGGGGCGAACGTCGCGCGCAGCCGCAGCGCCATGATCTCGCGCAGCTGCGCGGCGACGGTCGCGAGCTCGGCGTCGTCGTCGAGGTCCAGGCGGCGCTCGAGCTCGGCGAGGACCTCGGCTCGCGTGCGGCGCGCGGCGCGGATCAGGAAGACCCGGCCGAACCGCTGCTCGTACGCGCGGTTCCCCGCGGCCAGGCGCGCCGCGAGCTCGGCGTCGTCCGCGTCCGACGACGCCTGCTCGGCCTGCGAGAAGCGTGCCTCGGCCTCGCCGTGGGTCGCCGTCGGGCGCTCGCCGATGCGCGGGTGCGCCGCCAGGGCCTCGTCGACCTCGGCCTCGGTCAGTGGGGCCGCCGCGACGGTCGCCGCCTCGACGAGCGCGTCGACCGACGCGTAGGGAGCACCCGCGAGCACGTCGTCGGCCCAGCGGCGCACCGCGAGCACGGGCGGGAGCGCGTCCCGCAGGTCGTCCGCGGTGAGGGGGGCAGGCGGTCGGGTCACGAGCCCGCCTCCGAGGTCCGGGCGAGCTTCGCGACGGTCGCCGCGAAGGCGTCGAGCGCGACCGCGACGTCCGCCTCGGTGACGATCTCGTCGGGACTGTGGCTGACGCCGCCGTTCCCGTTGCGCACGAACAGCATGCCCACGGGCGCGACGCCCGCGACGACCATCGCGTCGTGGCCGGCGCGCGACCACAGGGTCGGCGGCTCGACGACGCCCGCCGCCCAGGCGCCCGCGCGGACGGCGTCCTGCAGCCAGGGGGCGCACGCGACGGCGTCGGCGCGGTAGGTCTCGGTCGCGTCGAACCGGAGCCCCCGGGCCGCCACGATCCGCTCGGCGGCCGCCGCGATCCGGTCCCACGCGGCGTCGCGCGCGGCGTCGTCCTCGGCGCGCAGGTCGAGGCTCAGCTCGACGAGCCCGGGGACCACGTTCACCCCGCCCGGGAAGGCCTGCAGTCGCCCGACGGTCGCGACGACGCCCGACGACCGGCCGACCCGCTCGACCTCGACGACGAGCTCCGCGGCCCCGACCAGGGCGTCGCGGCGCCGGTCGTAGGGGGTGCCGCCCGCGTGCCCCGCGTGCCCGGTGACGGTGAGCGCGAACCGCCGCGCGCCGGCGATCGAGGACACGACCGCGAGCGGCAGGTCGGCGTCCTCGAGGGCCGGGCCCTGCTCGATGTGGGCCTCGAGGTAAGCGAGCACCGATCCCGGTGCACGGGCGGCGTCACCGACCGTGGCCGGGTCGAGCCCGTACGCGCGGAACGCGTCGGCGAGCGCCACCCCGTCGGCGTCGGCGTAGGCCCACCAGTCCTCGACCCACGAGCCGGCGAGCGCCCGCGAGCCGCTGAGCGCGCTGCCGAACCGCGTGCCCTCCTCGTCCGAGAACGCGACGACCTCGAGCGCGAAGGGCAGCTCGCCGGGCGGGGTCCCTCGGGCGACCTCGATCGCGAGCAGCACTCCCAGCATGCCGTCGTACCGGCCCGCGTCGGGGACGGTGTCGAGGTGCGAGCCCAGGAGCACCGCGGGCAGACCAGGGCGCGCGCCCTCGATCCGCCCGCACACGTTCCCCGCGGCGTCCTCGTGGACGACGAGGCCTGCCCCCCGCATCCAGGCTCCGACGAGGTCGGCCGCTGCACGGTGCTCGGGCGTGAGGTGGGTGCGTTCGAGCGCGTCCGGGCGGGCGCTGAACGCCGCGAGCTCGTCGGCACGGGCCATGATCCGCGCGGCGGCGGCGGCAATGGCGGTGGTCGCCGCGTCCCGCGCCGCGGAGGTCGTCGTCATGCCGCCGCCTCGTAGTGCTCGAGCGCCGCGCCGACGCCGCCTCCCGCGGTGACCGGCACCCCGCCCGTGCGCAGCACGTGCTCGAGGGCGGCCAGCGTCGTGAGGACGGTGTCCCGCCGCGCGTTGTAGCCCATGACGCCGATCCGCCAGATCCGGCCGTGGAGCGGCCCGAACGACGTGCCGATCTCGATCGCGAAGTCCCGCAGGAGCGCGGCGCGCGCGGCCTCCCCGTCGATGCCGTCCGGGATCTCGACCCCGACGACGTTGTTCATCCGGTGCGCCTGGTCGCCGAACAGCGTGAGGCCCAGCCCGGTGAGCCCGGCCGTCATCGCGGCTCCGTGCAGGGCGTGCCGGGCGACCGCGGCGTCCATGCCCTCCTCGGCGAGCAGGCGCGCGCACTCGTGCGCCGCGTAGAGCATCGACGTCGCCTCGGTGTGGTGGTTGAGCCGCTCGGGGCCCCAGTACGCCAGGATCTGGCCCAGGTCGAGGTAGTTGGAGCGAATCCGGTCGCGCCCCGGCGGTGTGTCGTCGTCGGGGTGGTCGCGCAGCCCCGCCTCGACGCTCGTGCGGCGTCGGACCACCTCAGCGGCCCGGTCGGAGAGGCTGACCGGCGACGACCCCGCGGGCCCGCCGAGGCACTTCTGCAGGCCCGCGGTCGCGGCGTCGACGCCCCAGTCGTCCATCGCGAACGCGTTGCCCCCGAGCGAGGCCGTGACGTCCGTGTACAGGAGGGTGCCGCGCTCGCGGCAGACGGCGCCGATCTCCTCGAGCGGCTGCGCGACCGTCGTCGAGGTGTCGCCGTGGACCAGGGCGAGGAGGTGGGGCCGGGTCGCGTCGAGGGCCGCCACGAGCTCCGACGTCGGGAAGACCGTGCCCCACTCGCGCTCGACGACGTGCACCTCGGCGCCCGCACGCTCCGAGATCTCGCGCAGCAGGTGCCCGAAGCGGCCGAAGACCGGGACGAGCACGCGGTCGCCTGGCGACACCAGCGAGACGATCGCCGCCTCGATCCCCGCGCGCGAGGTGCCGTCGACCAGGAGGGTCGCGTCGTTCGTCGTTCGGAAGACGGTGCGGTAGAGCGCCTGCGTCTGCGCCATGTACCCGGTCATCACGGGGTCGTACTGCCCGACGAGCGCCGCTGACATGGCGCGCAGCACACGCGGGTCGGCGTCGATCGGGCCGGGTCCCATGAGGAGGCGGCGGGGAGGGTCGACGGCCTCGGGCGCCGCTGCGGGCGCTTCCGGGCGGGTGTCGAGGGTCGTCATGGTGCGGTCCTGTCGGGTCGGGCGGTCACGGGGTCTTCTCGGCGCGAGGCGCGCAGCGCCCCAGCGACCTGCTGCGCGAGGGCGAGCGTCGCGAGGTCGCCGTCGCGCATCCCGACGAACCCGAGGCCGACCGGTGCGCCGTCGACGCCCATCAGGGGTGCCGAGACCGAGGGGCGGCCGGTGATCCCCGCGAGGCACGTGAGCCGGAGCGTGGCCGTCCGGCTCGCCTCGACGACGCCCTCCGGGGCCGTGGCGTCCGGGGCGGGCGAGGACGCGGACGGGAGCAGGAGGACCCGGCCGTCGGCGTGCTCCTCGATGCGCTCGCGGGCCTCCGCGACGGCGCGGTCGGCGGCGGCCGCCTCGGCGGCCGTCACCTGCGACGCGGCCCTGAACCGCGCTGCGACCTCGGGGCCGAGCGCTCCCGGGTGCGCCGTCACCCACGGGCCGTGCTGCCGCCACGCCTCGTACGCCTGGGTGACCCGGAAGGCCTCGTACAGCTCGCCCAGGTCGCCGACGTCGACCGCGACCGGGTCGACGTCGAAGCCGGCGGCGGTCAGGGCCGCGACGGTCCGCCGGAACTCCTCGGCCACGGACCGGTCGAGGCCCGCCGACCAGAGGTCGACCACGGCCAGGCGCCCGGCCCCCGCGCGCTGCTGCGCGCCCGCGAGGCCGACGCAGGCGACGTCGAGCAGGGTCGCGGCGTCGCGCGCGAGCCAGCCCACGGTGTCGTAGCGCGGCGCGAGCGGGACCAGGCCCGCCCGGGAGACGGCGTCGTGCGTCGTCCGCAGGCCCCAAAGTCCCTGGTAGGACGCGGGCACCCGGATCGAGCCCGCGGTGTCGGTCCCGAGCCCGACGTCGGCCTGGCCGAGCGCGACAGCGGTGGCGGGCCCGCTCGACGAGCCGCCGGGCAGCCCGCCCGGGACCGCCGGGTTCACGGGCGTGCCGTAGTGCGGGTTGCGACCCGCGACGCTGTACGCGAGCTCGTCCGTGCGCGCGATCCCGACGACGTCCGCGCCCGCGTCGAGCAGCGCGCGGACCGCCGGTGCGTGGGCCGGCTCTGGCGAGCGCTCGGCGAGGAACGCGGGCACGCCGGCCCCCACCGCGTACCCGGCGACGGCGAAGAGGTCCTTGACCGCGACCGTCCGCCCGCGCAGCGGCCCGTCGGGCGCGCCCGCGACGAGCGGGGTGCCCGCGACCCGCCACACGGAGCCGTCGATCGCGGCCGGGGGAGTGTGGCTCACGTGGGCTGCGGCGACCTTCCAGCCGGCGGCCCCGCGCCGCCAGAGCTGGGTCTGCTGCCCGACGCCGCCCCCGTCGTTCCGGGTGACGGCGACGACGAGGGCCGCGTCGTCGGTGGCCCGCTGGACGTGCACCCGGCTGATCGTCCGGGCCGGGGCACCGCCCCGTGTCGCCCGGTACGCGGAGATCCGCTCGTGCCCGACGAGCAGGCCGGCGGCGTCACCGCGGAGCGTGCCCGGCCCGGGGGCGAACAACCGGTCGAGCGCCGCGAGGTCGTCGGACCCGAGCGCCGTCTCGTAGGCGCGGAACGCCTCGGGCAGCCCCTCAGGGGCGGGGTCGCCCGCGAACGTGGCCGGGACCGTCATGCCACGTCCGCGATCCGGATGCGCGCGTGCACGCCCTTGACCCGGTCGACGACCTGGGAGATGTCGAAGTCGGTCGCCGCGGAGAGGTAGGCGAGCGCGTGCGCGCGGTCGAAGCCGTAGCGGGCCGTGAGCAGCGCGATCGCGTGGCGCACGCACTGGCGCACCGCCTCGTCGAGGTCCTCGTCCAGGCCCGTCGGCACGAGGTGGGTCGGCGTCTCGACGAGCGGGCCGTCGAGGAACCCGAAGCGCTCCGCGGCGACCGCCGCGGGCACGACGTCGAAGCGCACCGTCGCGCGGAGCGAGCCTTCGACGGCAGTCAGCGCGACCTCGCCGTCACCCTGCGCGAAGTGAGGGTCGCCCACGTAGGCGAGCGCCCCCGGCACCTGCACCGGCAGGTGGAGGGCGGCGCCCGCGGTCAGCAGCCGGATGTCGATGTTGCCACCGTGCGGGCCGGGCGGGACGGAGTGGGCGCGGTCGGCCGTCGCCGTCGCGACTCCCATGATCCCGAGGAACGGGGCGCCCGGGAACGCGACGGTCCGCCCGCTCGCGCCCCGGGGCATGCGGAGCGTGTAGCCGTCCGGGCCGCCGCCCTCGAGCCGGGTGAACACGCTCACCGTGCCCGGCCGCTCGGGCAGCTCGCCGGGCAGGGCGCCGCGCCCGTGCCGGTTCGAGACGACGCCGTACGCGACGCGCGGGACGGTCTCGACCACGGTCATGGTCAGGACGTCGCCCGGCTCGGCCCCGCGCACGGCGATCGGACCGGTCACGACGTGCGGGCCGTCGTCGTCGGGGTCACGATCGAGGCGCGAGGCCGCGAGCGCGACGGCGTCCGCGAGGACGTCGTCCGCGTCGACACCGTGCGCCGCGAAGAACGCGAGCGGGTCACGGCCCTGGTCCTCGAGCAGACCTTCGTGGCTGACGGTGTCGATCGTGACCTCGGTGCCGCTGTCGACCGTCAGGACGGGCGCGTCGGCGGCGCACGGGAGCCGGCCCCACACGACGTGCCGGGGCTCCGCGCTCAGGTACACCGGTGCCCGGACGGGGCCCTTCCCCGGCTGCAGGGTCGCGACGCCGGCCACGGTCGCGTCGGCCGTCGTGGCGGCGCTCACGGCGTGACCGCCGCGGCCATCCGGTCCGCCATCTCCGCGCCCGGCGAGGCGTGCGAGCGTGCGGGTGGGCGGTAGGAGCGGAGGCGCTCGAGCGCGTCGTCGACCTGGTCCGCGACCACGAGCATGTCGACGTACCGGGGGTGCGTGAAGCCCCGGTCGCGCATGCCCGCGACGAACGCGAGCAGCGGGTCGAAGTAGCCGCCGACGTTGAGGACGCCGCAGGGCTTCTCGTGCAGCCCGAGCTGTGCCCAGGTCCACTGCTCCGTGAGCTCCTCGAGCGTCCCGGGCCCGCCGGGGAGGGCGAGGAAGCCGTCCGCGCGCTCGGACATGATCGTCTTGCGCTCGTGCATGCTGTCGACGAGGACGAGCTCGGTGAGGTCGTCGTGCACCGCCTCGCGCGCCTGCAGCGCGGCCGGGATCACCCCGGTGACGTGTGCACCCGCCCGGAGCGCGGCGTCCGCGACGGCACCCATGAGGCCGACGTGGCCACCGCCGTAGACGAGGTCCATGCCGTGCCGGGCGAGCGCGTGCCCGACCTCGACCGCGGCCGCCCGGTAGAGGGGGTCGTGGCCGGGCGCGGAGCCGCAGAACACCGTGAGCGTGAAGCGTGCGGGGTCGGTCATCGGGCCTTCTCTCGGGTCGGGAGGGCAGGTCGCCGCTCAGACGGCCAGGGTCAGCGTGGGGGTCTGCGAGCGCGAGCAGCAGACGTTGACCTGCGCGTTCGCGGCGTGCTCGTCGACGGTCTGGACCTCGTCGCGATGGTCGGGGACGCCGTCCACGACGCCCGTGAGGCACGAGCCGCAGATGCCCTGCTCGCACGACAGGACGACGTCGTACCCGTGGCGCCGCAGCACCTCGGCGATCGTCTCGTCCCCGGCGACCGCCATCGCGGTGCCCGTGGACGCGGCCACGACCGTGAACGCGTCGCCGCCCGTCTCCACCGGCGCGGACCGCTCGAAGTGCTCGACGTGCACGTCGGCCCGGGGCCACTCGAGCGCGGACGCGCAGGCGGTCGCCGACGCGGTGAGGCCGAGCGGGCCGCACACGTAGAGCGCGAGCCCGGGGCGCGGCCTCGGGACGACGGCAGGGGCCTTGCCGCGGAAGCTGTCGCCGGCGGAGCTGAAGTGCGTGACGACGCGGTCGCGCCACGGGCGCGAGGCGAGGTGTGCGCCGAGCGGCAGCGTCCCGGCCGACCAGGTGAACACGTGCAGCTCGAACGACCGACCCTCGCGGTGCAGGCGTTCCGCCATCGCGACGAGCGGCGTCAGCCCGATCCCGCCCGCGACGAGGACGCTGTGCTCGGCCTCCGGGTCGAGCCCGAACGTGTTGCGCGGCACCGAGACCTGCAGCCGGTCGCCCGACCGCACCGTGTCGTGGACCGCCGCCGAGCCGCCGCGCCCCGCACGCTCGCGCAGGACGCCCACGACGTACCGGCCGGCGTCGTCGTCGCTGCCGAGCAGCGAGTACTGCCGGACGAACCCGCCCACGTGCAGGTCGACGTGCGCGCCGGCCTCGAACGGCGGCAACGGGTGCGGGCCCGCCGGGAGCAGCTCGACGAGCACGACGCGCTCGCCGTCCGGAGTGATGCGCCCGACGACGACGTCCACGAGCTCCCCGGCGCTCATGCCGTGAAGAACGCGCTCAGAGCCACGTCGCGCAGCGCGCGACGGTAGGCGATCGACGACCGGTCGGCGGGGATGTGCACCTCGAGCTTCGGGTCGAGCGGCAGGTTCTCGGGCTTCTGGTTCTCGACCATCGCCCTGTCCTCCTCGAAGACCTGGCGGTTGAAGTCGTAGACGTCCTGGACCGGGCCGTCGGTGTCGAAGTTGCGGCACCGCGCGTCGAACAGCCGGGTCCTGCGCGCCGACACCGGCGAGGCGGCGTTCATCATGCTCAGCCGCGCGCCCTCGGGGAAGTGCACGACGAGGCTCGCCGTGAAGGGCACGTGGAGGCGATAGTGCCGGAGCCAGAGGAAGCCGTCCGGGATGTCGGCCTCGACCCCGAGCGGCACGTTGCCCATGCTCGACCAGTACTCGGTCTCGAACCCGTCCGCGGTCACGACGGGCGTGTAGTCCGGCACGACCGGGTTCGAGGAGTCAGCGAACGACTTCTCGTGCACGAAGGCGAAGTGCGCGACGTCGAGGAACCCCTCCACCTGGCGACCGGCGAACGCCTCGATGTCGATCCACGGGCAGTTGATCTGCTGGAACCCGGCGTCGTCCCAGTGCGGGACAGGAGGGATGTCCGGCTCGTCGCCGGGCGCGGCCGCGAGGCACGCCCACACGAGCCCGTAGCGCTCGACGGCGCCGTAGGAGCGCAGGTGCATCCGTTCCGGGATCTTGTCGTCCGGGTGGGCGGGGATCGACGTGCACCGGCCGGCGGCCCCGAAACGCAGGCCGTGGTACGGGCACTTGATGCCCTTGCCGTCGCGCTGGTCCTCGCCGAGGCTCAGCATCATGCCGCGGTGCGTGCACAGGTTGTCGGCGACGACGACCTCGCCGTCGAAGCGGTAGACGACGAGCGGCACGTCGAGAAGGGTCGCGCCGAGCGGGCCCTCGGTGACCTCGTCGCTCTTCGCGACCGGGTACCAGAACCGGGTCAGGACCCGCCAGTCGTCCGCGTCGAACGTGAGGTTGCGGGGCATGGGCAGCGGGGGGCGGGCGTCGACGGCGGCGGGTGCGTCGGGGGTCAGCAAGGACACGGGGGCTCCTTCGGGCAGGGGAGACGAGCGAGCGGAGACGGTGGCGACCGCACGACGGCGGGCGGTGGCTCAGACGCTCGGATGCCCGTGGGCAATGGCGCCGCGGTTCCAGCAGGACGGGCGGTGCGAGGGATTCATGCGGGCTCGCCTCCTCGTCCGGGAACTCTTCGGCACCTCTCGACGGCGACGCTAACGACCGCCTGTTTCAGTGTCGTTACGGTGCGGAGTCCGCGGTGGGACAGGGTGTTCGGAGCGGGATGCGAGACCCCACCTGGAAGGCGGGCGCCCGGCGGAGCAGCGAACTGCAGGCCCGTGCTCGGCTCGCACGATCGACAGCGCCCCACACCGCTGCCACCATGGCGACGTGCTGAGTCCCGCCGCGATTCGAGACGCCCTCGCGGCGGGCGTGATCGCCGCGCGCGCCGACGATCGTGAGGCCCTCGAACAGCTCGAGGGGTGGCTGACCGACGTGTCGGCCGCCGAGTTCCTGCGGATCGACGGGGAGGCGCGGTTGGCATACGAGTCGGTGCTGGGGCCCGCGTCGGCATGGTCCGAGAAGAGTCTCGCGGGCATGCCCGAGGTCGCCGTGGTGATCGCGAGCATGCATCCAAGCGGATACGTACGCGAGCGTGCGGTCTCGCGGCTCGACTTCTACCGCTCGCCCTTGGCGCATCGTGCGCTCGCCGCGCGGGTCGACGATCACGTGGGAGCCGTGCGTGAACCAGCGGTGCGCGCCGTGCTCGGCCGGACGGCTCTCAGTCAGGCGGCCGACCTCGTCCCGATCCTCTGGGCGCTCAGCGGTCGCGTTCGCGGCGGCGATGTCGTCGAGCCCTACCTGTCCGCCCTCGTCCACGAGCACGGCGAGGAGGTCGTCTGGCGCACGCTTCGTGCCTCCAACGATCGAGCGGTGCACCGTCACGCGTTCCGGCACAGTGCCAGCGTCGGGCTCCTGACCGTCGAGGAGGCGGCGCGCGACCTGCCACGCGAGCGTGACCAGGTCGTGCGGAGGACCCTGACGCACGTGATCGCGGACAGCGGGTCGCCGGAGGTCGTCGCGTCCGCGCTCCTGCGGGCCGGTACTGCCGAGAGTCGTGCCCTCGGGTTGGTTCGCCTGACCGCCGGCCAGGTCCCGGACCGGGACGCGCGGCGTCTCCTGACCGACTCTTCCCTCCTGGTGCGGCTCTGGGCCCGCGCCCGCTGGTCGGAGAAGGGTCGGAACCCCGAGGCCACGTATCGCGAGATCGTCAGCGACGCCGTGAGCCCGGTCATCCGAGCGCGCGCCTACCGCGGCATCGTCGAGAGCGGTGGCGTGCTGGACCATGGGGCTCTGCTCAGCCTTGTCCGCTCACCGGAGCCTGCGCTCTGCCGAGCGGGTCTGGAGCTGCTCGTCGGCCACGTCGTCCCCGCGGACGCGCCGCTGCTGGCGCGCCTCGTCGAGTACGGCTCCTCCGGCGTGGCGCGACGTGCGGCCGATGCGCTCACCACGTTGCCACCGCGAGCGGTCGACGCGGCCGTGCGGGGCCTGCTCACGTCCCACGATCCGGAGACGCGTCGTCGCGCGTGGCATCTGCTGCGACGTGTGGGTGACGCCTGGGACCGGACGCTCGCCGACCTCGAGATGACCTTCGACGACGACGAGTCCAATGCCGAGGGCGCACGTGAGGTCGTTCGGGCTCCGGTGTCCGGGAACCCGAGCAAGGAGCAGCGCGCACGAGTCGAACGGCTTCTTGCGGGCGCACCGGGCCAGTTCCGCGGCATCGCGTTCGCGGCGGGACTCCCGGTCGCAGAGCCACTGACCACGCCGGCCGTCGCGCCCGTCGGGGCACCCCCAGGTGTCCTTCACCGCGCGGTGCGCTGGGTGGCGAGGCGGCGCCGAGATTGAGCCGACGCAGCCGCGACGCGACAGTGGGCCCCGTGGGGCTCGAACCCACAACCTACGGATTAAAAGTCCGCAGCTCTGCCAATTGAGCTAGAGGCCCGGGCGCGGACGGACCGCGACCCGCCGCGAGTCTACGCGGCGGCCTGCCTCCGTCGTCGGGCGCCCCGGGGCGCGGTGCGCGCGGACCCTACGCGACGTCTGCGCGACCGCGCACGCGGCGTCCCGCTCAGCGGGAAGATCGGGCCAAACCGCCCCGAAGCGCTTGCTGGGCCAGGCCGCCGGATGCTCGGGTGGAGGTGTCAGCGCGGCCCGCCCCCCACGGGGGTCACCGCCTCACCGGATACGAGAGGAGCACCCCATGCTCACCCTGACCGAGAACGCCCGGACCGCCGTCGTCGGACTCGCCTCCCAGGCCGGGGTCGGACCGGACGGTGGGCTGCGCATCGCCGAGTCGCAGAGCGTCGCCGGCAGCCTCGAGCTCGCCGTCGTCCCCGCTCCTCAGGCGGACGACCAGGTCGTCGTCGAGGACGACGCCCGCGTGTTCGTCGAGGCGGCGACCGCTCCGGCGCTCGACCAGCTGACCCTCGACACCGACCCGGCGGCGTCCGGGACCGCGTTCGTGCTCGCGCCTCAGCCCTGAGCGAGGACGAGCATCGCGCCCGGGTCGTGACCGGGTGCTGCGAAGGCCCGACGGTGGTGCGCCGTCGGGCCTTCGCACGTCCGGAGCCGGACGGCGCTCAGCGGGGCGAGAGGCTCACGGCCACAGGAGGCTCCCGCCGAGGACGGCGCAGCCCGCCGTGACCAGCCCGAACACGATCACCCACAGGATCCCGGGCACGCCCGTGAGGCGGGCCAGCAGGTCGGCGTCGGACGACCGGGCCCGGCCCCGCGACCGGTCGGCCTGCAGCTCCACGACGGGCCGGACGGCGCCGAGCAGCAGGAACCAGCTGAGCGTCCAGGCGATCCCGACCTGCCACCGGGCGTCGAGCCACCAGGTCACCACGAACAGGAGCGCGCCCGTCACGAGGACGGACCACAGCCCGTACCAGTTCCGGATCTGCAGCAGCAGGAGCGTCAGCGCGACGAGCACGAGCCACAGCACGCCGACGCCGTACCCGCGACTCGTGAGCCACGCCGCGCCGAGTCCGAGCACGCCCGGCCCGACGTACCCGGCGAAGCCCGTCGCGACCATGCCGAACCCGCGCGTCCGGCCCTTCGAGACGGTGAGCCCGGACGTGTCGGAGTGCAGCCGGATTCCCGCGAGACGCCGTCCGCACAGCACCGCGACCAGACCGTGCGCACCCTCGTGCGCGATCGTGATGACGTTCCGCGTGACCCGCCAGACGGGGGTGACGAGCACGACGAGCGCCGCGACGGCGGCCGCGGTGAACGCGACCCGGGCGTCGGGGGGCGGGGCGGCGGTGGTGGCGCGATGCCAGATGTCGGAGAGGACGTCGGTCACGGCGCCCATCGAACCATGCCCCGCGGTGGCCGCCCTGTGCCCCGCGGGGGCGTCCGTCGTCGGCGCGACGGAATGCTCCGGGCCGCCCGGAGGTTGCCCCGAGCATGACCGACCCCGCGCTCCGGCTGTCCGTGCTCGACCTCGTCCCCGTCCGGTCGGACCAGTCGACGGGCGACGCGCTCGCCGCCACGCTGGCGCTGGCCCGGACCGCCGACGACCTCGGCTTCACCCGCTACTGGCTGGCCGAGCACCACAATATGCGCGCCGTCGCCGCCACCAACCCGCCGGTGCTCATGGCGCTCGTCGGATCGGCGACCTCGCGGATCCGGGTCGGCTCGGGCGGCGTCATGCTGCCCAATCACGCGGCGCTCGTCGTCGCCGAGCAGCTCGCGCTCCTCGAGGCGGCGTTCCCCGGGCGCGTCGACCTCGGCATCGGCCGCGCCCCCGGCAGCGACCCTGTGACGAGCCACCTGCTGCGCCGCGGCGTGCGCGACGACGTGGACGCCTTCCCCGACGACGTCGCGACCCTCGCCGGACTGCTCTCGCCGGGTGGGGTGTCGCTCGCGCTCGGGGCGCAGCGCTACGACTTGGCAGCCACCCCGAAGGCCACGACCGAGCCCACGATCTGGCTCCTCGGCTCGTCGATGTACTCCGCGCAGCTCGCCGCGGCCAACGGGATGCCCTACGTGTTCGCGAACCACTTCGGGGGCGGCGGCACGCTCGAGGCGCTCGCGGCCTACCGGTCCCAGTTCCGCCCGTCGGAGCGGCTCGCGGAGCCTCGGACGATCGGCGTCGTGAACGCGGTCGTCGCGGAGACCGCGGAGGAGGCGCGGCGGCTCGTGCTCCCGCAGGCGCGCAGCATGTGGCGGCTGCGGACCGGCGGCCCGCTCGCCCCGCAGGAACTCGTCGAGGACGCCGAGGCGGCCCCGCTGCCGGCAGCCGACCAGGCCGCCGCCGAGCGGCTCGCGCAGACGTGGATCGTCGGCTCGCCCGACGACGCGGCCGCGCAGGTGAAGGCCGTCGCGGCCGAGCTGCGCGCCGACGAGATCATGGTCGCCCCGGTCGCCGGGGCCCACGCCGGGACGGATGCGACGTCGTCGCCGGCCCGCGAGGAGACCCTGCGGCTGCTCGCGTCGGCCCTGTTCTGAGGAGTTCCCAGGTCCGTGTGGGACACTAGAGACCAGGCAGCGCGACTCCCGCGCGCCTGACGTCGTGGAGATTCCCCCGAGACCCTCGCGCGGCGACCACGACCTACCCAACCCGTCCGGCCGGACCACCGGCCGACGAGGACGCGTGCGCGCGGCCCGTCGGCGGTCCCGTGCGCCGGGCGCGAGAGGCCTCTCATGACATCCCGTTTCAGCGACTTCGCCCTGCCCGCCGCCGTCGTGCGCGCGCTGGCCGACCAGGGCATCGAGTCCCCGTTCCCCATCCAGACGGCGACCCTGCCGGACACGCTCGCCGGGCGCGACGTGCTCGGCCGCGGCCGCACCGGCTCCGGCAAGACGCTCGCGTTCTCCCTGCCGGTCGTGACGCGCCTCGCCGCGTCGGGCGCCCGTCGCCAGGCGCGCCGCCCGCGCGCGCTCGTGCTCGCCCCGACCCGTGAGCTCGCGAACCAGATCGACGCGACCCTCGCGCCCCTCGCGAACGCGCTCGGGCTGCGCACCACGACCGTCTTCGGCGGCGTCGGGCAGGGCAAGCAGGTCGCCGCGCTCGACGCAGGCGTCGACGTGCTCGTCGCGTGCCCCGGCCGCCTCGAGGACCTCCTCAACCAGCGGCTCCTCACGCTCGACGGCATCGAGATCACGGTCCTTGACGAGGCCGACCACATGGCCGACCTCGGCTTCCTGCCGGGCGTGAAGCGGATCATGGACCGCACCCCCAAGCAGGGCCAGCGCCTTCTGTTCTCCGCGACCCTCGACAACGGCGTGGACAAGATCGTCCAGCGCTACCTGCACGAGCCGGTCACGCACGCCGTCGACCCGGCCGCCGCCCCGGTCGCCGAGATGACGCACCACGTCCTTCTCCTCGCGGACGCGGGCGTGAAGAAGCAGCTCGTCCACGACCTGGCGTCCGGCACGGGCCGTCGCGTGCTGTTCATGCGCACCAAGCACCAGGCCAAGAAGCTCGCCAAGCAGCTCACCGCCGACGGCGTCCCCGCCGTCGAGCTGCACGGGAACCTTGGCCAGGGCGCGCGCGAGCGCAACCTCGAGGCGTTCACGTCGGGCGCGGTCAAGGTTCTCGTCGCGACCGACATCGCGGCGCGCGGGATCCACGTCGACGAGGTCGAGCTCGTCGTGCACGTCGACCCGCCCGCCGAGCACAAGGCGTACCTGCACCGGTCCGGCCGGACCGCGCGCGCCGGCTCGGGCGGCGACGTCGTGACCCTCGTCCTCCCGGAGCAGACCGGCGACGTCAAGGACCTGCTGCGCAAGGCGCGGATCACGGCGACGCCCCGACGCACGGGCGTCGGCGACCCGCAGGTCGAGGCGCTCGTCGGTGAGCGCGCCGCGTACGTGGCGCCTGCAGCCCCGGCTGCGCCGCAGCAGCGCGGCGGCGGTGCGAAGGCTTCGGCCGGCACGGCGCCTTCGGGCGGGAGCTCGTCCGGGCGGCGTCGCCGGGGCCGCGGCGGGTCCGGAGCGGCAGGCGGCGGCCAGCAGCAGGCCGCGCGCGGCGCCCAGGGCGGTCAGCGCTCCCAGGGCCAGCGCCAGGCGGCGCAGCCCGCCCAGGCACAGCGGCAGACGGCGCAGCCCGCGGGAACCCGGGGCGGCGCCGGACGCGCGGCGAACGGCTCGCAGGCCGGTGGCTCGGCCGCCGGTGCCGGTCGTCGCCGGGGCGGTCGCGGCCGCGCCCAGCGCGGTGCCGGCAGCCCGGCGGTCTACTCCACGTCCACCCCGCGCTGACCCGGCGGCGCCTCGCGACGCCCGCGAGATGCCGAGAGACGGCCGAGACACCGAGCTTGCAACGGTGTCCCGGCCGTCTCTCGGTTTCTCGGCGTGGGTGGAACAGTCCGGCCCGGCCTAGGGTTGGACCAGCCGGAGGTGCCTGATGTCCCTGAACAACCTGTTCTCCCAGCCCGGCCCCGCGAACGGCTACGAGGTCACGAAGACCGACGCCGAGTGGAAGGCCGAGCTCGACCCCCAGGAGTACGCCGTGCTGCGGCACGCCGCGACCGAGCGTCCCTGGACGGGCGAGCTCCTCGACGAGAAGCGCACCGGCGTCTACCGGTGTCGGGCGTGCGGCCAGGAGCTCTTCCGCTCCGACACCAAGTTCGACTCGCACTGCGGGTGGCCGAGCTTCTTCAAGCCGCAGGACTCGGACGCGGTCGAGCTGATCGAGGACCGCACGCACGGCATGGTGCGCACCGAGGTGCGTTGCGCGCGCTGCGGCTCGCACCTGGGCCACGTCTTCGACGACGCGCCCCAGACCCCGACCGGCGACCGCTACTGCATGAACTCCGTGTCGCTGAGCTTCGCGCCGGCCGGGGAGTGACCCGCTAGTCGGCGGCCCGGCCGCGGACCGCGTCGACGCTCGCGCTGTAGCGGGCGAGCAGGTCCGCGAGGGCGGAGACGTCGTCGTCGGGCCAGTCGGCGAACACCTGGCCGAGGTAGTCGAGGCGTGCGGTGCGGGCGGCCTCGACGTGCGCGTGACCGGACTCGGTTGCGGTCAGGAGCTGGCCGCGGTTGTCCTCCGGGTCGACCGCGCGGTGGATGAGGCCGAGCTCGTCGAGGCGGCTGAGCTGGCGCGAGATGGTGGCCCGGCCGATGCCGAACCGGCGGGCGAGCTCGGTGGCGTGGACGCCCGGCTCGGCCGAGATGATCGCGAGGAGCGGGTAGGCGCTCGCGTCGAGGTCGGGGTGGATGCGTCGCGCGAGCTCGGCCTGGGCTGCTGCGGCGCGCCGGAGCACGATCCGGAGCTCCTGCTCGACACGGTTGAGGGACGCGGGGGCCTCGGTGCCCACGGTCGCGGCCGGGCTGGGACCGGCGGTGCTGCCAGTAGTCATGCGGACCATTGTGACGGCAACGGGGCGGCTCCCACCACAGTGGGAGCCGCCCCGTTCGTGTGCGTGTCCTGTGCGTCAGCCCTGGCCGGCGCTCTGCACGCGGTCGGCGGGCCGCTCGCCGGTCTCCTCCGAGCTCACGGGCGCGACCACGGACATGGCGGTGTCGAGCTCCGCGCGCTGCTCGGCCTGCGCGGGCGTCAGGTCGCCGGCGCCGGCAGCCTCCTCCTGGAGGAGCTCCACGCCGGACTTGGTGCCGAGCGGGATCTCCTTGAGGAACAGGCAGGCGATCGCGGCGATCAGGGCCAGCGGTGCGGCGATCAGGAAGATCTCGGCGACCCCGTCGCCGTAGGCCTTCTCGACGACCGTCGCCACCGGGGCGGGGAGCTGGCTGATCTCGGGCAGGGCACCGCCCGACCCCATCGAGTCGATGCCGAGGTGGGCGAGGCCCGCGGCGATCGAGTCCGTCACCTTGGTGTTGAGGACGGCACCCAGGACGGACACGCCGATCGCGCCGCCGAGCGTGCGGAAGAAGGCGACCGTCGCGGTCCCGGATCCGATCTCGTGGACGTCCAGCGTGTTCTGGACGGCGAGAACCAGGTTCTGCATGAGCATGCCGGTCCCGACGCCCACGACGAACAGGAACACGCTGAGCGTCACGAAGCTCGTCTGGTAGTCGATCGTGGACATGAGGAGGAGGCCGCCCGTGAGGAGCACGCCGCCCGTGACCATGAAGTACTTGTAGCGGCCGGTCCTCGCGATCAGGTTCCCGATCACGATCGACGCGAGGAACGTCCCGACGACCATCGGGATGGTCAGGAGGCCGGACTCGGTCGGGGTCTTGCCCTTGGCGATCTGGATGTACTGGCTCAGGAAGACGCTCGAGCCGAACATCGCGACGCCGACCGCGATGCTCGCGACGACCGCGAGCACGAACGTGCTGTTCTTGAACAGGTGCAGCGGGATGATCGCGTCGAGCTTCTCGTGCTTCTCGACGAGGAGCGCCGCGACGAGCGCGACGACGGCGCCGCCGACCATCGCGAACGTCTGCCACGAGATCCAGTCGAAGTTGGTGCCGGCGAACGTCACCCAGAGGAGGAGGAGCGCCACGCCCACGGAGATGAGGGCCGCGCCCCAGTAGTCGATCTTCGCGTCGCCCTTGCTGCGCTTGGGCAGGTGCAGCGTCTTCTGCAGGACGGCGATCGCGGCGATCGCGAACGGCAGGCCGACGAAGAAGTTGTAGCGCCACCCGATCGAGTCGGTGAGCGTGCCGCCGAGGATCGGGCCGCCGACCATCGAGATGGCCATGACGCCGCCCATGAGGCCCATGTACTTGCCGCGCTCGCGCGGGGAGACGATGTCGGCGATGAGGACGGTGCCCAGTGCGGTCAGACCGCCGGCGCCGATGCCCTGGAAGGCGCGGAAGGCGATGAGCTCGCCGACGCCCTGGGACAGGCCCGCCGCGGCGGACGACAGCACGGTGATGATCAGCGCGAGCTGGATGAGCAGCTTGCGGTTGGTCATGTCGGCGAGCTTGCCCCAGATGGGGGTGGTGATCGTCGTGGTGAGGAGGGTCGCCGTGACGACCCAGGTGTAGGAGCTCCCCGAGCCGTGGAGCTCGGAGACGATCTTGGGGAGGGACGACGAGACGACGGAGGTCGCGAGGAGCGCGACGAACATCCCGAGGAGGATGCCCGACATCGCCTCGAGCGTCTCGCGCCGGGACATGGCGGGCTTGTCGGAGTGCCGCCCGGTCGTCGAGGGTGAACCCTGCGAGACCGCGGCTTCGGTGGTGGTGGTCATGCGGTGGTGCTCTTTCCGGTCGCACGGTGGTCAGGGGTGTCGTGGTGCCGGACGACGCTGTCCGCGATCTTGCGAAGCTGCAGGACGGCGTCCTGCAGCTCGTCCGGGGACCAGTCCCCGAAGACGTCTCGGGCGCGCTCGCGCCAGGCGCCGAACGCCTCGGCGGCGAGGTCGCGCCCGCTGTCGGTGAGGGCGAGCGTGCGCGCCCTGCGGTCGTCTTCGCCGACCTCGCGGACGACGTACCCGTCGCGGACGAGGGCGCCGACCTGGCGGCTCGCGACGGAGACGTCGATGCGCATCACGTGGGCGAGGTCGCCGATCTGCAGCGGGACCTCGTTCTTCTCGAGGATCCGAAGGACGGCGAGGCTCGACCGGGCGCAGCCCAGCTCGCGGGCCGTCGCGGTCGCGGACTCGCGCTGGGCGCGGCCGAGGTCTTCGAGCGCGCTCACGAGGCCGTCGACGGTCGCCGCGTCCGCGCCGAGCCCGGGGATGCCACGGCGCGCGTGGAGGGTGGGTGCCACGGCGGGGGCCGGTGCGTCCGACGGCGCCGTGGGGGTGAGGGTGGTCATGCTGCCTGCCTGTTCTCCGGACCGGCGGGGTGCCCTCCGGAACATTTGCTCTTAGCAATCATACGACGCTTGCTTGCGTCAAGCAACTAGAAGTTGCTGTGCTGCCGCGGTGGGATCTCCGGGGTGGCCCCGCGTGCGAGGCTGAAGACATGACACCGCCCCCCGACGAGCGATCCCGGCGACCCCGGCGGCCCGCGATGCTCGACCCGCGCGACGCCGACGAGATCCCCGGCGACCTCGACCCCGCCCTCCGGGACCAGGTCGCGCACACCACGGCCGGCGCGCTCGTCCGGGGCGCCCGCGAGACCGAGGACCCCGCCGTCGTCGACCGCCTGGTGCGGCTCGTCGAGCGCGAGGGCCTCGACGTCGTCGCCGGGCTCTGGTCCGACGCCGCGCCCGCGAGCCTGCCCGGTGCCCTCTGGCGGCTCTACGCGCTGCGCGAGTGGGTCCGCCGCGACGGCGAGGTCGTCGCGCTGCGCTACCGGCTCGGCGTGCATGCGGCACCCGTCGCGGAGGTCGTGGCCGGCGTCGCGAGCCCGCCCGGGCCCGACGAGGTGCGTCGCGTCGCCGACGACGTCCTCTCCGGCGTCTACACCGGCGACCTCGCCGTCGCGCTCGAGCGCGCGGCCGCGTTCTGTCGCATCCTCGCCATCGGCGCCACGCACGACGCCGACTCCCGTGACGACATCGACGCCGACTGGGCGCAGCGCCTCACGCGAGGGGCGGCGTCGCTCCAGCGGACCGCCGAGGAGCTCGAGCACGCGGCGTCCCTCTGGCGTCAGGGCAAGCTCGACTGAGGGGTGTTGGGGGCTCGTCCGGACGCCTCCGCAGGTCAGCGCGCGGAGGGGCGTGACGTCGTCGGGCACGGGCGCGCGACCCGTAGAATGGAGGCGCGACACCGGGTCGCGGTAGCCCCGGGCTCCACACTCAGCCGCTACGAGCGGCCTTCGCGCCGACAGGCGCTCTGCGGCCCGGTGTCGTCTCACCAGCACACGACACGCCACGGTTACAAGGCGCCCCGACCGCTCCGTTACATTGGAACCGTCCTGCGGGGCCACGACACGCGCGTAGCCCCTCGCACCCCCCTCCGGAGCCCACCGTGCCCCTGCGCCTGACGCCGCGCGACACCACGTTCTTCGACCTGCTGACCGAGCTCGCCAAGCACCTCGTGACGGGGTCGAACCTGCTCGCCGAGATGCTCGGTGCCGACCGCCCCGAGCGCAAGGAGCTCGCCAAGCAGCTCAGCGAGGCCGAGCACGACGCCGACGAGTCGACGCACTCGATCATGCGTCGGCTCAACCAGACGTTCGTGACGCCGTTCGACCGCGACGACATCTACGAGCTGACCTCGTCGCTCGACGACTGCATGGACTACATGGAGGAGGCGGCGGACCTCATCGTCCTGTACCGGATCGGCGAGCTGCCCGCGCGGGTCTCCGACCAGGTCCAGGTGCTGCAGCGCGCCGCCGAGCTGACCGCCGAGGCGATGCCGCGCCTGCGGTCCATGAACGACCTCGCCGAGTACTGGGTCGAGGTCAACCGCCTCGAGAACCAGGCCGACAAGGCCCACCGCAAGCTCCTCGCGGAGCTGTTCGACAACGTGTCCGACCCGATCGAGCTCATGAAGCTCAAGGAGATCGTGGAGATCCTCGAGGCTGCGGCCGACGGTTTCGAGAAGGTGGCGAACACCGTCGAGACCATCGCGCTCAAGGAGTCCTGAGCCCCGGTGGAAGCGGCACTCGTCGTCGTCATCGTCGCGCTCGCCCTCGGGTTCGACTACACCAACGGCTTCCACGACGCGGCGAACGCGATCGCGACGTCCGTCTCGACGCGGGCCCTGACGCCCCGCGTCGCGCTGAGCATGGCCGCCGTCATGAACTTCGTCGGCGCGCTGCTCGGGACGGCCGTCGCCGAGACCATCGCCAAGTCGATCGTGGACCTCGGGGACGCGTCCAACAACCAGTCGTTGACCGTCATCCTGTGCGCGCTGATCGGCGCGACCTGCTGGAACCTCATCACCTGGTGGTTCGGCCTGCCGTCGTCGTCGACGCACGCGCTCATCGGCGGGCTCGTCGGTGCGGGCGTCGTCGGCGGCCTGGGGATCTACTGGAGCTCGGTCGTCGACAAGGTCGTCATCCCGATGGTCTTCTCGCCCGTGCTCGGCTTCTGCCTCGCGTTCGCGGTGATGCTCGGGGTGCTCTGGCTCTTCCGCAATGCGGCGCCGGCCAAGACGTTCCGCCGGTTCCGCCTGGCGCAGACCGTCTCGGCGTCCGCGATGGCCCTGGGGCACGGCCTCCAGGACGCGCAGAAGACCATGGGCGTCATCTACCTCGCGCTCCTCACGGTCGGCTGGGCCGACCCGAACGCGGGCATCCCGCTGTGGGTCAAGATCTGCGCCGCCGGTGCGATCTCGCTCGGGACGTACTCGGGCGGCTGGCGCATCATGCGCACCCTCGGCCGCAAGATCATCGAGGTCGACCCGGCCCGGGGGTTCGTCGCCGAGTCCGTGTCCGCGTCGATCCTGTACGTGAGCGCGTTCGCGCTGCACGCCCCGGTCTCGACGACCCACACGGTGTCGTCCGCGATCATGGGCGTGGGGGCGACCAAGCGGCTCAGCGCCGTGCGCTGGGGCGTCGCGAAGAACATCGTGCTCGCGTGGGTGCTGACGCTGCCCGCCGCCGCGGCCGTGGCCGCGCTGTTCTACGTCGTCCTGCACCCGTTCCTGACGTAGGGGCCTGGCAGAGCGGGTCGGCCAGGCCCGTGTACGGGGCCGCGCGCAGCCCGGCGGCGGCCTCGGGGCCGGCGGCCCGCCCTCGGTGCAGCTGACCCGCTCGACCCACCCCGCCCGCCTCAGCCCGCCGCCCCCACGGCGGCCACGAGGCGGCCGAGCGTCGCGTCGACGTCGCCCGGGGCGCTCACCACCCGGTGCGTCCCGGGCCGCGTCGCGACGAGGCCCTCCACGGCGTCGGCGAGGACCCGGAGGCGCTCCACGGTCGGCGGTCCGTCCTCGAGCGCCGACCACGGGTCCGCGTCGCCGCTGCCGCTGCCGCCGGAGCCGCTCGCACCGATCCGGTCGGCGAGGCGCGCCGCGAGCTCCTCGGGCGAGGCGGTCAGCACCACCTCCACGAAGCGGGCCCCCGCGGCGGTCGCGAGGCCGTCCAGCTCCTCGACGAGCTCGGGCCGGACGAGGAGCTGCGGCACGACGACGTCGCCGCCGGACGACAGCTGCGCCCATGCCGCCGCGACCGCGAGCCGGCGAGCCCGCTGACCGGCCGCGAGGACGTCGTCCTGCCAGGCGCCGAGCAACGCCCGGAGCCGGTCGATGTCGAGGACGAGCGAGAGCGGCCGCGTGTCAGCCCACCGGCGCGCGAGCGTCGACTTGCCGGTGCCGGGAGCGCCGTTGAGGAGCAGGAGCGTCGGCACGGCGTCAGAGCGACGGGACGATGGTCTCGGCCGCCGCCACGCGGGGGCCCTTCGCGGTGAGCGCGACGTGCGCGATGAGCGCCTCGCCGGGCTCGAGGTAGGGGTCCTTGTGCGGGAGGGCGTCGGCGACGCTCCGACGCGTGTGCTCGGCCAGCACGTCGAGGACCGTCGGGAGCACCGGCCGGTGCGTGCACAGCACCGACGAGTGCTCCGCCTCGAGGAGCTCGCGGACCGTCGCGGCGACCCGCGCCGGGGACTTCTCGTGCTGCGCCTCCGTGAGCCGACCGCGCGGCCGTGGCGCGATCCCGGACGCCTGCGCGAAGGGCGCGACCGTCTGCGCGCAGCGGGACCAGCGGCTCGTGACGACGTCGTGCACGCCGTACGCGGCGAGGACCGGCACGAGCGCCGCGGCCTGCGCCCAGCCCATGGGCGTGATGGGGCGCGCGTGCTCCTTGCCGGCCCACTGCGCGCGCGGCACCGCGCTCCCGTGCCGGGCCACCGCGACGGCGTGCGTCGCGAGCCGGTGGTGCGCGTGCGCGTCCAGCAGCGCGACGAGCGGCTGGCGGTCGGCCGTCCGCGTCAGACGCCGGGCCGCCTCCTCGACCCCGAGCCACTCGGTGTGGTCGATCTCGTGGGGGTCGACGGGTGCGACGGGGTGCCGGGCGCGGATCGACGGCCCGTCGGCGTCCGCGGCCGTGCGCGCGGCCCAGTAGTGCACCCGCTTCACCCGGCCGTCGGGCATGAGGTACTGCAGCCCGGGCAGGGGCTGTCCGAGCACGACGGCGTGGCCCGTCTCCTCCTGGACCTCCCGGACGGCGGTCGTCGCCCGGGACTCGCCCGGGTCGACCTTGCCCTTGGGCCACGACCAGTCGTCGTACCGGGGCCGGTGCACGAGGAGCACCTGCAGCTCGTGCCGCCGCTCGCGCCACACCAGCGCGCCGGCGGCCTCGATGAGCCGCGAACGGGCCCGCGGCAGCGTGCCGTGCTGCACCATCTCGACGGGCGTGAGCACCGTGGGCCTCCGCGAGGTCGCCTTGCTCGGCTTGGGCGAGGAGTACGGCATCGAGAGCACCGTCGAGGCTGCGTCCGAGCCGCCCGTCACGAGCCGACCGTCCGCGCCGAGGACAGCTGGGCGCGCTGACGCTGGATCAGCACGTCCTGCAGGTCGGCGAGGGGCTCGCCGTCCTCGGCGCGGTCGCGCCGCACCCACGTCCCGTCCGGGAGGAGGTGCCAGCTGCTCGTCGTGTCCGCGACGGACAGGTCGAACAGCTCGAGCAGCTCGTCGATCTGGCTGGGGTCCGTGAGCCGGACGAGGGCCTCCACGCGGCGGTCGAGGTTGCGGTGCATGAGGTCCGCGGAACCGATGAAGATCTCCGGGCCCGGCGCGACGCCGTCGGACGTGCCCGTGAGGCCGGGCTCGTCGGACGGCTGCCCGCCCGAGTTCGCGAACGCGTACACGCGCGCGTGCTCGAGGTAGCGGCCCAGGATCGACCGGACCCGGATCGTCTCCGAGAGCCCCGGCACGCCCGCCCGGAGCGCACAGATGCCCCGCACGACCAGGTCGACCGAGACGCCCGCCTGCGACGCACGGTAGAGCGCGTCGATCGTGGCCTCGTCGACGACGGAGTTCACCTTGATCTTGATCCACGCCTCGCGGCCCTCGAGCGCGGCCCGCCGCTCGCGCTCGATCCGCTCGATCAGCCCCAGCCGGACCGCGCGGGGCGCCACCAGCAGCCGGTGGAACGTCGTCCGCGGCGCGTAGCCCGAGAGCTGGTTGAACAGGCGCGTGAGGTCCTGCCCCACGTCGGGGTCGCACGTGAGCAGCCCGAGGTCCGTGTAGAGGCGGGCCGTCTTCGGGTTGTAGTTGCCGGTACCGACGTGGCAGTAGCGCCGCAGCGACCCGTCGGGCTCCTGGCGGACGACGAGCGCCAGCTTGCAGTGCGTCTTCAGCCCGACGATCCCGTAGACCACGTGCACGCCCGCCTGCTCGAGCTTGCGCGCCCACTCGATGTTCGCCTGCTCGTCGAACCGCGCCTTGATCTCGACGAGCGCCAGCACCTGCTTGCCCGCCTGGGCGGCGTCGATGAGCGCGTCGACGATGGGGGAGTCGCCCGAGGTGCGGTACAGCGTCTGCTTGATCGCGAGCACGTGCGGGTCGGCGGCCGCCTGCTGGACGAACGTCTGCACCGACGTCGAGAACGAGTCGTACGGGTGGTGGAGCAGGATGTCCTGCTCGCGGATCGCCGCGAAGATGTCCGTCGGCAGGGCGGACTCGACCTCCGCCAGGAGCCGGTGCGTCGTCGGGACGAAGCGCGGGTAGTGCAGCTCCGGCCGCTCGAGGTCGGCGATGAGGTTGAGGCCGGTGAGGTCCAGCGGCGCCGGGAGCGTGTAGACCTCGGACGCGTCCATGCCGAGCTCACGGATCAGCAGCTCACGGATGCGCGGGCTGATGCCCTCGGCGAGCTCGAGGCGCACCGGCGGGCCGAAGCGGCGGCGCAGCAGCTCCTTCTCCATCGCCTTGAGGAGGTTCTCCGCGTCGTCCTCCTCGACCTCCACGTCCTCGTTGCGCGTCACGCGGAACGTGTGGAACTCGAGCACCTCCATGCCCGGGAACAGGTGGTCGAGGTGCTGGCCGATGACCTCCTCGAGCGGCACGAACGACGTCGGGCCCTTGTCCGGGTCCGCGGTCTGCGTGCTCGGCGCGGACGGACGGCCGCGCGCGTCGACCGCGATGAACCGCGGCAGCAGCGGCGGGACCTTCACCCGGGCGAAGTGCTCCTTGCCCGTCGCCGGGTTCACGACGACGACCGCCAGGTTGAGCGACAGCCCCGAGATGTAGGGGAACGGGTGTGCCGGGTCGACGGCCAGCGGCGTGAGCACCGGGAAGATCTGCTTGCGGAAGTACTTGCGCAGCCGGTCCTGCTCGTGGTCCGACAGCTCGTCCCAGTGCACGAGCGTGATGCCCTCGCCGACCAGAGCCGGCTGCACCTGCTCGCGGAACACGCGCGCGTGCTGGGCCATGTGCGCGTGCGCGTGCTCGCTGATGGCCTCCAGCACCTGGTGCGGGGACAGGCCCGACGCCGCCGTCATAGCGATGCCCGTCGCGATGCGACGCTTCAGGCCTGCCACGCGGACCATGAAGAACTCGTCGAGGTTCGACGCCACGATCGCCAGGAACCGCACCCGTTCCAGGAGCGGGAGGGAGTCGTCCTCCGCGAGCTCCAGGACGCGCCGGTTGAAGGCCAGCCAGCTGACCTCGCGGTCGAGGAAGCGGTCGTCGGGCAGGTCGGGGAGCAGCTCCCCGTCGTGCTCGGGCCCCGCGCCGGCCGCGAGCGCGTGCCCGCTCACGTCGTCCGCGATGTGCTCGGCGATGTGGGCGGCCAGCTCGGGCTCGAGCGTCGCCTGGGTCGATCCGGCGGTTCCGGTGGCGTCGTCCATGCCCTCATGGTGGCACCGAATCGTGAACGCCGGGTGACGTGGCTCACGGCGCCCGTCTCCGGGAGCGCCCCACCTGCCAGGATGGTGGCATGGCGCGCGTGGAACGGCTGGAGACGACGGTGCAGCTCGTCGACACAGCCCCCGACGGGCGGTCGTACTCGGTGCATGCACGGCTCGACGCCGTCCTCGACGACGGGCCGCCGCGTCGTCCTGCTCGACGACCGCGGGTGGAGCACGTCCGACCCGCCCGGCACGTGGGACCGCGCCCGGAAAGCAGAGCTCGAGGAGACCGCGCGCGTCGTCGTCGGGCCGGACGAGCCGGTCCACCGGGAGACGTACGACGAGGCGGCGACGCAGCACTGCTCGCTGCTCGCCTGGGTCCTCGACCACGCGGGGACCCCCGGCGACGACACGCCGACCGACCCGACCATGCTGGCCGCCCTGCCGCACGACGTCGTCCTCGACCAGCGGCTGCTCGCGCGCGTCGGGCGCTGAGGCCGGCCGCCCGCGCGCTCAGGTGAGGGGGCCGCGGAGCTCGTCGAACCCGTCGGCGTCGCTCCAGTGGTCGAGCCCGCGGAGGTGGTCGAAGACGATCTGCGTGTGCGTCGACGCGACCACCGGGTCGCTCGACAGCGGACCCGCCACGAAGTCGCGGAGCTGCTCGGGCGACGTCGTGACCACGCGGACGAGGAAGTCGTCCTGGCCACCCACGAAGAACACGTCGAGCACGTTGGGATGGCGGACCATCTTCGCGGCGAACGTCTTGATGACGGTCCGCGCCTGCGCCCGCAGCCGCACCGAGATGATGGCCTGGAGCGGCAGCCCGACGGCGCGGTAGTCGACGTCCGCATGGGACGCGCCGAGGACGCCCGCCTCGCGCAGCGTGCGGACGCGCGCGTGCGTCGTCGACGGCGCGACGTGGAGGCGCTCCGCCAGCGCGGCGTTCGTGAGGTCCGCGTCGCGGGCCAGCTCCCAGAGGATCTGCTCGTCGAGGTCGTCGAGGCCGGGCGTCGTCCCCGGCCGAACGGGTCCGCCCCCGGAGCCCTGCTCCGCGCGCCGTCGTGGCATCTTCTGCGCTCCTCGGGGGCTTCGTCGAAGGATCTTCGGTAGCGGCCCGTGGAACGGGACGTTCTTCCTAGTGTGGCGCGTATCACCAGGCGATGCCGGGCGCCACGTCGTCCGGCCAGGTCGACGAGGGAGTCGTCATGCGTATCGGAGTGCCCACCGAGGTCAAGGACCACGAGGGCCGCGTCGCCCTCACGCCCGCGGGCGCGCACGACCTCGTGCGCGCGGGCCACACCGTCGTCGTCCAGCGGGGCGCCGGGCTCGGCTCGGCCCTGCCCGACGACGCCTACACGGCGGTCGGCGCCCGCCTGGGTTCCGTCGACGACGCCTGGGGCCAAGAGCTCGTCCTCAAGGTCAAGGAGCCCGTCGCGTCCGAGTACGCGCACCTCCGGCCTGACCTCACGCTCTTCACCTACCTGCACCTCGCCGCGGACCTGCCGCTCGTCGACGCGCTCGTCAGGTCCCGCACGACGGCGCTCGCGTACGAGACCGTGCAGCTCCCCGACGGCAGCCTGCCGCTTCTCGCCCCCATGAGCGAGGTCGCGGGGCGCATGTCGGTGGTCGCGGGGGCGTACCACCTGCTCGGCCCGCAGGGCGGGTCGGGCACCCTGCTCGGCGGGGTCCCCGGCGTCCGGCCGGGGCACGTCGCGATCCTCGGCGGCGGGACCGCGGGGCTCGAGGCCGCGCGGCAGGCCGTCGCGCTCGGCGCCCGGACCACCGTGCTCGACCTGTCGCTGCCGCGGCTGCGCGAGATCGACGCGATGTTCCAGGGCCGCGTCGCGACCGTCGCGTCGAGCGCCTACGAGGTGGAGCGGACCCTGCTCGACGCCGACCTCGTCGTCGGGGCCGTCCTCGTGCCCGGGGCACGCGCACCGCGCCTCGTCAGCCACGAGCTCGTCGCCCGCATGAAGCCCGGAAGCGTGCTCGTCGACATCGCGATCGACCAGGGCGGGTGCTTCGAGGACTCCCACCCGACGACGCACGCCGACCCCACGTTCCTCGTCGAGGGCTCCGTCTTCTCCTGCGTCGCGAACATGCCGGGCGCGGCCGCCGCGACCGCGACGCCCGCCCTCACCAACGCGACCCTCCCGTACGTCCGCGAGCTCGCGGGGCGGGGCTGGCGGGCCGCTGTCGCCGACGACCCCGCCCTCGCCCACGGCCTCAGCACGGTCGACGGGGAGGTCGTGCACCCGGCCGTGGCCGCCGCCGTCGGGCGGAGAGGGACGACCGTCCCGGCCTGAGCCGGCGGGTGATCGCGCGGCGGACAGTACGCCGAGAGGCGTGAATCCGTTCCTCGGAGCGGTTCTGAGGAACGGATTCACGCCTCTCGACGTGCCGGGAGATCAGCCGCGGGGCGCGGTGACCTCCGACAGCCGTGCGAGCTCGTCGGCGCCGAGCTCGAGACGAGCCGACTCGAGGAGCGTCTCGACCTGCTCGACGGTGCGCCCGCTCGCGATCGGCGCGGCGACGGCGTCCTGCTGCCGCAGCCAGGCGAGCGCGACGGCGGCGACGCTCGTCCCGTGGCCCGCGGCGACGTCGTCGAGCACGGCGAGGAGCTCGACGTTGCGCGGGTCCTCCAGGTACTTCGCTGCGGTCTTCGCGCGCGGCGACGCGAGGTCCGAGCCGGTCGGGCGGTACTTGCCCGTGAGGAACCCGGCGGCGAGGGAGTGGTACGGCGCCTCGACGACGCCGAGCTCGCGGAGCGTCGGGACGAGCTCGTCCTCGATGCCTCGCTCGACGAGCGACCACCGGTCCTGGGCGACGGTGAACCGCGTGAGCCCCTCCGCGTCGGCGATCTTGGCGGCGGACGCGAGCCGGTCGGCGGAGAAGTTCGACGCCCCGAGCTCGCGGACCTTCCCTTCGCGGACGAGCGCGTCGAACGCCGCGAGGTATTCCTCCTGTGGCACGTCGGCGTCGTCGCGGTGGGCGTAGTACAGGTCGAGGTGGTCGGTCTGCAGCCGGCGCAGCGAGTCCTCGACGGCGGCCCGGATGTTCGCGGGGGACAGGCCGGGGCGGGTCGCGAGCGAGTAGACCTTGGTGGCGATCTCGACGCGGTCGCGGTTGCCGCGCGACGCGAGCCACGCCCCGATGATGGCCTCCGACTCGCCGCCCGAGTTCCCCGAGACCCAGGCGGGGTAGACGTCCGCGGTGTCGATGGAGCGGCCGCCGCCGTCGACGAACGCGTCGAGCATGCGGAAGCCCTCGTCCCGGTCGGTCGTCCACCCGAAGACGTTGCCGCCGAGCACGACGGGGCCGAAGTCGAGCCGCGTGAGAGGGGTGGGGTGGGTCATGGTGCTCCGATGCTCCTGAGGTCGCTCCTGAGGTCCCCTGCCACCAGGCGGCAACCACGAAGCCGGGGCAACCTTTCCCGGCAACGCACCGGAGAGACGTGGCGTGCGTCACACGGGGCTGCGCGAGCGGGCGTGCCCGCGCAGCCCCGTGCGCGACACGTCAGGCCTGTGGGGCCTCGGGCGCCTCGTCCGCCGCGGTCGCGGTCGGCTCGGCGGCGGCGGGCTCGTCGTCGGTCTCGACGGTCACCTTGTGGGTGGTCGGGCCGGCGAGCACGCCGCCGACGGTGACGGTGAGGACGCCGGCGTGGTAGCGCGCGACCACGTCCTCGCCGGACGCGGCGCGAGGCAGCGTCACCACGCGGCGGAACGACCCGTACCGGGTCTCGCGGACCCGCTGCGCGTCGGGCCCGGTGGTGCGGGCGTCCTTGCGCTCGCCCGAGACGACCAGGCGGCGGCCCTGGACCTCGACCGACACGTCGGTCTTCGGGTCGACGCCGGGCAGGTCGAAGCGGGCGACGAGGTCGTCGCCGTCGCGGTAGACGTCGGCGGCCGGGGAGAAGGCGTCGGCCTCGCGGCGGGCGGCCGGGCGGGTGGCGCGACCGGCCCACAGGTCGCGGAACAGGCGGTCGACGTCGGTGTAGCCGGTGAGCGTTGCGGTCATGGTGGTCTCCTTCGTCGGGGGCCGGGGCGGCCCCTGTCTGACCACGACAACCTTGAGCGGAGGTCGCTCAATCCCGGTTCGGGTACGCCCAGGACGAACGTGAGGACGCGCTACCGCTTCGACGCGCGGTACCCGTCCGCCTGCGCGGCGGCCTCGGTCGCGAAGCACGCCTCCGGCTTGGTGGCGTCGTAGGACGCGCCCGTCGGCAGGTGGTAGAGGTGGCTCGACTCGTTGCCCTTGATGGGCGCCCAGCTCGGGCAGTCGTACGCCGAGATCGGGGCCGCGACCGCGGGGTGCTCCGTGGCGGGCTTCGACGTGCCCGACGACGGCGCGGCCTGGGAGGTGCCGGACGGCCCCTTCTGCGTCACGACCTTCACGCCCACGAGGCCGCCCACGGGGACGCGCTGCGTCGGGCACGTGTCGAGGATCCGCGTGATCGCTGCCTTCTCGGCGGTCGTGACCCACAGGTGGTAGCGGTGCTTGACCGCAACCTGCCTTGCGACGTAGCCGCACCGGACGGCCTTGCTGGGCGGGAGCCACGTCGCGGCGTCCCCGTCGGACTTCTGGCCGTTGAGCGGCCCGTCGACGGCGAGCAGGTTGAGCGGGTCGTTGGCGAGGAGCTCGCGGGTCGCGGGGGAGAGCTGCTGCGCGCCCGTGCGCCAGGCGTCGCCGAGCGGGACGACGTGGTCGATCTGCACGGCCGACGACGTCGCCTGGCCGCGCGTGAACGCGATGCTGCGGCCCGAGTACGGGTCGGGGAGCGTGCCCGTCAGGACGATGCAGTCGTGCGTCCCGGCCTTGAACGTCGTGCTGTCGAGGTCGCGCGCGAGGATGTCGTTGCGGGTGTCGCAGCCGTTGTTGTCGACGTCCTTCCACGCCGGCCCGAACTGCTCGCGCGTGTAGCCGGTCATCGCGGCACGGCCCTTCACCGGGAGCGTCGCGAGGACCGCGAGCGCCGTCGTGGCACCGGGCTTCGTGCCCGACGACGCCTCGGACGCGTGCGTCGTGGCGGGCCGTGGGGCGGGTTTCGCCGTCGACTCGGGGCTGGGCCGCGAAGTCGTGCCGACGGATGTCGTCGTGGCGCTGCTCGGCTCGTGAGCCGCGGTCCCGCCCGCGGCGTCGACGCTGGTGCACGCCGTCGTGGTGGCGAGGACGCCGGCCACCCCGACGGTGACGAGACCGCCCAGCCGGCGACGGCTCCACGATGGCCGTCGGTCGGTTCGGTCGGGGGCGCTCGCTCGGGTCACCTGAACAGTGTGGGGCATCCGTCCCACACGCGGGGTCGCGGTCAGCCCCCGGGCAGCAGGTGGGCCCGTGACGGACTCGTCCGCGACGTTCGCGGCGGCGGCGTGCGTGGCGTTCAGGTACCGGCGGCGTCGTACCCGGCCGCCTCGGCGTCCGCGAGGCTCGCGAAGCAGACGTCGGGACGGATCACGCCGTACGTCCACCAGTCCGTCGGGTACGCCGTGCCCTTCCGGACCTTCACGGGCGCGGACGACGGACATTGGTACGTGCTGCTCGGCGCGACGCCGGCCGGGGGCGGGGTCGGGCTCGTCGTCGGCGCCGTCGTGGGGGTGGGTGCGGGCGACGGGGACCGGGTCGGGGTGCCACCGGGTTTCCTGGGGGCCGTCGTCGGTTGCGCGCTCCGGCTCGTGGTCGGGGCGGGCCGCGGGGTGCGGGTCGGGGTCGGGGACGGGGTCGAGGTCGCCGTCGGTGTGGCGGTCGCGCTCGGCGTCGGGGAGGGCCGTCGCGCGGTCGGGGTCGTCGACGGCGCCACGGTAGAGGGCGTCGCTGCCGCGCGGTCGGACGGGTCGAGCGTCACGAACGACGGGGTCGGGCTCGGAGCGGCCGCAGGGTCACCGTCGTGCCCGGGGAGGGCGACCGCGGCGCACGCGATCACGACGACGGCCGCGGCGCCCGCGCCCCACCACCAGCCCTTCCGGCGTCGGCGGCCGGGCTCACCCGGGCCGCGGTCAGCGGCGCCGACGAGCTCGGCTGCGCCCGCCCCGAGCGGGCCGTCGGCACCCAGTTCCCGTGCGGTGTCCATGAGGGACGGGAGGACGGGGGCGAGCGGGATGGCCTGCGTCGTCGCGTCCGGGGTGCTGGTGGGGGACGGCGTCGGGCGCGGGGGAGCAGCGGCGTCCGGGTCGCTCGTCGCGGGCCGGGCGCCGCCGCCCTCCGACGTGCCTGCGCCCTGCCGGGCGCGGGCGATCTCGTCCTCGGTGCGGGTCGCGTGGTGCCAGCGGACGCCGTCCCACCACCGCACGCGGCCGCGCGCGTTGGGGTCCGGGTACCACCCGGGCTGCGCGTTCGACATCCGCACATTCTGCGCTATCCGGCCGCCGGCTCCGACCGCCGTCCCGTCGCGACGTCAGGCGTCGAGGTCGCCGAGCCAGTCGACGAGCGCCGCCGAGACCGCCTCCGGGTCCTCCTCGGGCAGGTAGTGCCCGACGCCGTCCAGCACCTGCACGCGCAGCCGCCGCACGAGCGCCGTCGCGTCGATCGCGGCCGCGTCCGTGCGCACGTACGGGTCCTCCGCGCCGAGCAGGAGCAGGCCGGGCTGGTCGACGCGGCGGCGCACCGCCGTCGTGAATCGGCGGCCGTCCATGCGGGGGATCGACCGCACCGACCAGCGCAGCGCCTCCGTCGAGCAGTGCGCCGCGAACGGGATGCGCGCGGCGGTCCGGTAGAGCTCGAGGGTGTCGTCGTCGAAGGGCCGGACCGCGCCGCCGCGCAGCACGTCGTCCACGAGGCGCCCGTCGCCGAGCGCGCGCTCGGGCAGGAACGGGACCTGCGCGAACGCGACGTGGCGGCGCATCGCCGCGGTGTACGGGGCGCGGTGCGACACGTGCAGGTGGGCCGGGTGCGGCGCGGCGAGCGCCGCCACGGCGCGCGTGACCGCGGGCTGCATCGCGGCCATCGCCCAGGCGATCGTCCCGCCCTCCCCGTGCCCGACGACGACCGCGGAGTCCGCGCCCAGCGACCGGATCACGCCCGCGACGTCGCGCGTGCGGGTGGGCACGTCGTAGCCGAGGGGCGGCTTGTCCGACGCTCCCGTGCCGCGCAGGTCCATCGCCGCGACGCGGTACCCCGCGGCCGACAGCGCCTCGACCTGGTGGCGCCACGCCCACCAGAACTGCGGGTAGGTGTGCAGGAGGACGACGAGCGGGGCCCGGGAGCCGCGGGCCGCGCCGCCCTCGACGTCCGCAGGCTCGGCGAGCGCGACGTGGAACCGGGCGGCGTTCGCGGCGACGAACTCGTGCCGCCACGGGCCGTCGACGAGGGCGGTCGAGTAGTCGGCGATCACCCGAGCGAACCTACCGGGCGGTGCCGACCGCGGGCGAGTCCGTCGACGGCGCGCCGTCGGACGGGGCGGCCTCGGCGGCGTCGGCGGACCCGGCGCGCTCGCGCCGCTCCTTGGGCGGGTCGAACCGGTAGCCGACGTTGCGGACGGTGCCGATGAGCTGCTCGTGCTCGGGCCCGAGCTTGGCGCGCAGGCGCCGGACGTGGACGTCGACCGTGCGCGTGCCCCCGTAGTAGTCGTAGCCCCAGACCTCCTGGAGGAGCTGGGCGCGCGTGAACACGCGACCCGGGTGCTGGACCAGGTGCTTGAGGAGCTCGAACTCCTTGTAGGTCAGGTCGATGGGGCGGCCGCGCAGGCGCGCGGTGTACCCGGACGCGTCGATGGTGAGCTCACCCGCGGAGATCTCCTCGTCGTCGTCGCGGGCCCCACCGGCCCCGCGCTCGATCGCGAGGCGGATCCGCGCCTCGACCTCGGCAGGCCCGGCGTCCGACAGGACGACGTCCGACGACCCCCACTCGGCCGTGACCACGGTCAGGCCGCCCTCGGTCATCACGAGCACGAGCGGCACCGTCATGCCCGTCGCCCGAAGGAGCCGGCAGGTGGTCCGGGCGGCCACGAGGTCGCGGCGCGCGTCGAGCAGGACGAGGTCCGCGTCGGGAGCGTCCACCAGGGCGGACGGCTCCATGGGCAGCACCCGTACCCGGTGCGAAAGCAGCCCGAGGGCGGGGAGGATCTCGACGGATCCTCCCGTCGTCGGGGTCAGCACGAGGAGCTGGGCCACCTCGTCACCTCCACTCGGTGGTCGTGCGGCGCGTGCGGCCACGGTATCGTCTCCGCGCCCCGGCCCGGGTCACGGTCCACGCGCGCGCCCGGACGGATGGCCGGATCCGGCCGCAGATCTGGGACACTCGGAGGCGTGCCCACACCTCGTGTCCCCGTGACGCCCCGCGCCCGCGGGGAGCGCCCGGCCCTCGGCGCCGCATGACCGCGACCACCCGCTCCGTCCTGACGGCCTGCCTCGCGGCGATGGTCGCCGTCGCCGCGTACTTCGGGACCGTGCCGCTCGCGGGCGCGGTCGTCGTGCTCGTGCTGCTCACGGCGATCGGGTGGCCCGGGCTCATGCACCTGCACGCGCGGGGCGCCTCGGGCTTCCTGGTCGCGCTCGTCGGGCTCGGCGCGGCGCTCGTCGTGGACGTCACGGACGGCGAGCCGGTGCTCCGCAACCTGCCGGTCGTCGTCGCGATGGGTCTCCTGCTCGCGTTCGTCAACGAGCTGGCCCGGCGCCCCCCGCGCACCGACGTCGTCGCGAACGTCTCGGGCGAGGTGTCGGGGATCGTCGTCGCCGTCGGCTGCTCCGGCTGGCTCGCGGCCGGGCTGTCCGAGGAGGGCGCGGCGCTGGTCGTGAGCTGCGCCGTCGCGATCGCCGTCGCGGCGGTCGTCTGCTCGACGCCGTTGCGCGGCTGGGCCGGGATCGGCCTCGCCGTGGTGCTGGCCGCGGGCGCCGGGGCGGGTGTCGCGCGGGCACTGCCGCGCATCGACTGGCCGTCGGGCCTGTGGGCGGGCCTCGTCGCGGGCGTGGTCGTGACCTCGGTGACCGCGCTGTTCGGCCACGTGCCGACGGCGCGCGGGCGCTGGGCGTCGCTGAGCGCGGCCACCGTTCCCGTCGCCGTCGGTGGCATCCTGATCTTCGTGGTCGGCCGGCTCATCGGCTGACGCGTGGCCGCCCGTCGCGGCGAGGAGGTTCCTGTGCTGGTTCGTGCGCTGCTCCTGGTGGCCGTCGTCGCGGCCGCGCTGGTGCTCGGCCTGTGGTGGCGCTCGCGCCAGGGCGTCGTCCGGGTGTCCGCGCCCGACGCCGCCGCGCCCGTGCCCTCTGCCGAGGACGACGTCTGGCGGGACCGGGGCGTCGAGCTCGCCGGCACCGCGACGTTCGTCCAGTTCTCGACCGACCACTGCGGCCCCTGTCGCGCGACGTCCCGCGTCCTGGGGGCGCTCGTCGCCCGGCGCGACGATGTCTCGCACCGCGAGATGGACATCGACCAGCACCTGGATCTGGTGCGACGCTTCTCGGTGCTGCGCGCACCGACCGTCCTCGTGCTCGACCGTGACGGGCGCGAGGTCGCGCGGATGACCGGCGCCGTCAGGCGCGCGCAGGCCGAGCAGGCGCTCGCCGCCGTCGCCGGCGCGTGACGGGCGCGCTGTCCGCGCCCCGCCTCAGCACCAGCGCAGGAGTCCCGATGCCCGAGCACCCGCCGCACGACGCCGCGACCGGCCCCACGCCCGTCGTCGCCGCGCACCTCGCGCCCGCTGCGGCCGAGCCCGCCGGCATCGACCCGCGGGGACCCCGCTTCGGCGCGGGCGTCACCGCTGTCTTCCTCGCCGTCGTGCTGCTGCTCGTGGGCACGTTCTGGGCCCTGTGGCTCCTGCTCGTCGTCGTGCTGTCGTTCGCGCTCGGCGCGGCCCGCGGATCGCAGGGCACGTGGCAGGGCGCCCTGTTCCGGACTCTCGTGCGGCCACGCCTCGCGCCGCCCAACGACCTCGAGGACCCCCGGCCCCCACGCTTCGCCCAGCTCGTCGGGCTGATCATCACGGGCCTGGGGTTCGTCCTCGGCCTCGCCGGCGTCGGAGCCGCGGTGCCCGTCGCCGCGGCGCTCGCGCTCGTCGCGGCGGTGCTCAACGCCGTCTTCGACTTCTGCCTGGGTTGCGAGCTGTACGTCGTCCTGCGGCGCGTGCGGCCGTCCGCCGCCTGACCTGTCTGTGCCCGGCGGGACCGGGCTGCCATGAGGTCCTGACGGGGTCGGAGAGGCGGCTCAGGCGGGGCCCGCAGTTCCGCCGCCGATGACCCCCGCGCGCCGGGCCGCGGCCACCACCTTGGACGCGGCGGTGTGGACCTCCGCGAGCTCGTCGATCGTCAGGCCGGTCGCGGCGGCGATCGCCGGCGGCACCTTGGCCGCCTCCGCGCGCAGAGCCCGCCCCCGCTCGGTGAGGCGGACGTGCACGACGCGCGCGTCGTCGGCGGACCGGTCCCGCGTGAGCAGGCCGCCGGCCTCGAGGCGCCGGAGCAGCGGCGAGAGCGTGCCGGCGTCGAGCGCGAGACGGTCGGCGAGATCGGTGACCGTCGCGAGCGTGCTCGCGGCGTCGTCCTGCCAGAGCGCCAGCAGGACGAGGTACTGCGGGTGGGTGATGCCCAAGGGCTCGAGCAGCGGCCGGTAGAGCGCGACCAGCCCGCGCGCGCCCGCGGACAACGCGAAGCAGACCTGCGACTCGAGCGCGAGCGGGTCGTCCCGCAGGCGGTCGGCCGCGGCGCGTCCCGGGGCGGGGGCGGTGTCGGTGTGCTCGGCGGTGGTGGCCACCTCGCCATGGTAGGGCGAACCGCGCCGGTGTAGGGTGCACCAAAGATTGGTGCACCAAACATTAGTGCGCCAAGAGTCCCCACCCGACGAACGGAGCCCACCGTGCGACGACGCCAGCCCAAGGCCGCGCGCCGCGGCGACGCCTTCAGCGACCGCCTCGACACCGCCCTCCTGCCGTTCTTCGGCCCGGCGCAGGTCAGCTCCGTCCACGCGGTCGGCGAGGTCTCCGACGAGGCCCGCGAGCGCGAGCGGCGGATCCGGACCGTCTACGAGCGCGTCGTCGGGCCGGACGGGCACGCCTACGTCGTGGAGCGGGCGACGACGGACTGACCGGCACCCCGCCGGGCGACGGCGCGGCCCGGTGGGACCGCCCGTCGCCCACCGGGCGCCGGCGCGACCGCGGCGTCAGGCGCCGAGGAGCTCGAGCGTGTCGATGACGCGGTTCGAGAAGCCCCACTCGTTGTCGTACCAGGCGACGACCTTGACGTGCCGCCCGTCGACGCGCGTCAGCGCCGAGTCGAAGATCGACGACGCGGGGTTGCCCGTGATGTCCGAGGAGACGAGCGGGTCGTCCGAGTACTCGAGGATCCCCGCGAGCCGGCCGTCGGCCGCGGCCCGGTAGGCGGCGAGGACGTCGTCACGCGTGACGTCGCGCGCCACGACCGTGTTGAGCTCCACGATCGAGCCCACCGGCACAGGGACGCGGATCGAGTCGCCCGACAGCTTCCCGTCGAGCTGCGGGAGCACCAGGCCGATGGCCTTGGCGGCGCCCGTCGTCGTCGGGACGATGTTCTCGGCCGCGGCCCGCGCGCGCCGCGGGTCGCGGTGCGGCCCGTCCTGCAGGTTCTGCTCCTGCGTGTACGCGTGCACGGTCGTCATGAAGCCGTGCTCGATGCCGGCCAGCTCGTCGAGCACCGACGCGAGGGGCGCGAGCGCGTTCGTCGTGCAGGACGCGTTGGAGACGATCGTGTGGTGCGCCGGGTCGTAGGCCGCGGTGTTGACGCCCGGGGCGAGGGTGACGTCCGCGCCCTCGGACGGGGCGCTCACGAGCACCTTCCGCGCGCCGGCGTCGAGGTGGGCGCGTGCGGCGCTCGCCGCCGTGAAGCGGCCCGTCGACTCGAGCGCGACGTCGACGCCGAGCTCGGCCCACGGGAGCTTCGCGGGCTCGCGCTCCGCGAGGACACGGATGCGGCGGCCGTCGACGACGAGGTCGTCCCCGTCGACGGACACGGGCCGGCCGAGGCGTCCGGCGGTGGTGTCGAAGGCGAGCAGCCGCGCGAGGGCGGCGGGCTCGGTGAGGTCGTTGACGGCGACGACCTCGAGCGGGCTGTCACGCTCGAGAAGCGCGCGGAGGACGTTGCGGCCGATCCGGCCGAAGCCGTTGATCGCCACGCGGGTCGTGGTGCTGGTGGAGGTCATGGAAGGGTTCTCCTCTCGGTTCCCCACCAGGCTCGCGCGTGACGGGGACCACAGACAGAGGTGCCCCCGCCAGGGTCCGCAAGGATCGCGCCAGGCGGCCCGGGCGCCGTCGTCGGCCCGCCTACTCGCCCCGCGTGAACGTCCGCCGGTAGTCGCTCGGCGTCGTCCCGAGGACGCGCTGGAAGTGCAGGCGCAGGTTCGCGCCCGTGCCCAGGCCGACGTCGCCGGCGATCTGCTCGACGCTCCGCTCCGAGCGCTCGAGCAGCTCGCGCGCGAGGTCGACGCGGGCCCGGAGCACCCACTGCATCGGGGTGCAGCCGGTGTCGTCGGCGAAGCGGCGGGAGAACGTCCGCGGCGAGACGGCCGCGTGCCGGGCGAGCGCGTCGAGCGTCAGCGGGCGGTCGAGCCGGTGCAGCGCCCACTCGCGCGTCGCGGCGAACCGCTCGCCGAGCGGCTCCGGCACGCTGCGGGGCACGTACTGCGCCTGGCCGCCGCTGCGGTACGGCGCCGCGACGAGCCGGCGGGCCGCGTGGTTGGACGCCGCGACGCCCAGGTCGCCGCGCAGCACGTGCAGGCACAGGTCGATGCCCGACGCCGCTCCCGCCGACGTCAGGACGCTGCCCTCGTCGACGAACAGCACGTTCTCGTCCACCCGGATCGCCGGGTGCTTCGCCGCGAGCGCCCGCGTGTAGTGCCAGTGGGTCGTCGCGCGCCTGCCGTCGAGGAGGCCCGTCGCGGCGAGCGCGAACGCGCCGGTCGAGATCGCGGCGAGCCGGGCGCCGCGGTCGTGGGCTTCCACGAGCGCGTCGACGACGCGGCGCGGCGGGTCCTCGCGGTCCGGGAACCGGTAGCCCGGGACGAAGACGACGTCAGCCCACCCGAGCGCCTCCAGGCCCGACGCCACGTGGTACGCCAGGCCGTCGCCGCCGGTCACGAGCCCGGGTGCCGCACCGCAGACGCGCACCTCGTACGGCATGCTCGGTCGCGTCGTGAAGACCTGCGCGGGGATCCCGACGTCGAGCGGCTTCGCGCCCTCGAGCACGAGGACCGCAACGCGGCGCAGGCGGTCGGGGGCGACGTCGGGGGAGTCCACGGCCGCACGGTACGCACGAGCCGGTGGTCGCGTCGCGTCGGCGCCGGGGGCGGGACCCGACCGTCGTCGTCGGCGCACCTCTCCTGGATCACCCGGACCGGACCACGTCACCGTCGGGCTCTCCCGCGTGAAGGTCGGCGACGGCGCGGCTGGGCCCGGCCTGAGCTCCCCGGCCTGAGCCGCCTGGCCCGGCCGCCCGGCCCGGCCCCCGCGCGTCAGTAGACGAGCGCCTGTGCCCCCGGCGCCATGACCTCCTCGACGAACACGGGAGCCCCCGCGATCCGGACGCCGGGCAGGACGTCGTCGGGCGTGATCCCGCGCCGTGCCGCGCACTGCGTGCACACGGTCACGGACCCGGCGGCGAGGACGGCGTCGAGCAGGTCGGGGAGCGGCGCGGCGTGCTCGAGCACGAGCTCGGCGGCGCGCCCGGGGACCCCGAACCACGCGGACTCGCCCGTGAGCCACAGGCTGACGGGCACGCCGGCCGCGACCGCGGTCGCGGCGACGGTGAACGCCTGGTTGGTGGCCTCGGGGCGGTCGGTGCCGCTCGTGGTCTTCACGACGAGCGTGCGGTGGGGCGGGTTCTGCGGGGAGGTCGTCACGGGTCGAGCGTATGAGACGGACACCACGTCCGGGACCCGCCGCCCGCCCGGGACGGGGCAGGTGTCCGACGTAGGATCGGGCCATGACCGGTACCGAGATCTTCTTCGTCACGCTCCTGGGCCTGGCGACCGTCGCGATCGTCTGGTTCACCTGCTACGCGGTGTACCGCCTGTTCGAGGGTCAGCGCTGACCCATGCCGTTCGCGTTCCCCGAGGGGCTCGCGCCTGAGGCGTACCCGCTCGCCTGGCTCGTCGGCCGCTGGCGCGGCGAGGGCGTGATCTCCTACCCGGGGATCGACGAGGCCGCGTTCGTCCAGGAGGTCGTGTTCGACCACGACGGCGGCCCGTACCTGCGCTACGAGTCGACGATCCGCCTGGTCGAGCCCGAGGTCCCCGCGACCGTCCCGGACGAGTGGACCGGCGAGGGGACGCCCGACGACGCGCCCACGACGACGCCCGCCGCCGAGCTGCCCGTGTGGGAGACGGAGACCGGCTACTGGCGCGTGTCGCCGGACCGCCCCGAGGGCCTGACGGAGGCGCAGCAGCCGCTCGAGGTCATGCTCGCCGACCCCGCGGGCTGGCTCACGCTCTACGTCGGGGCGGTCGGCAACGGCCGCATCGACCTGGTGCACGACCTGATCGCCCGCACGTCGTCGTCCGCGGAGATCACCGCCGCGAAGCGGCTCTACGGGCTGGTCGAGGGCGACCTCATGTGGGTCTGGGAGATCGCCGCGTTCGGGCACCCGCTGCAGAACTACGCGTCCGCGCGCCTCGTGCGTCAGGACGAGTCGTGACGTACCGCAGCCCGCTGCTCGCGCGGCACGGCGCGGTCGAGGCGTCCGGCCCCGACGCCGGCGTCGCGTGGCACTACGGGGACCCGACGGCGGAGCAGCGCGCCCTCGAGCGCGGCGGCGCCGTCGCCGACCTCTCGCACACGGGCGTCGTCCGCGTCGCCGGCCCGGACCGCCTGAGCTGGCTGCACTCGATCACGTCGCAGGACCTCCTGGGTCTGCCGCCGCGCACCTCGACCGAGCTGCTCGTGCTCGACCCGCACGGGCACGTCGAGCACGCGGCCGGCGTCGTCGACGACGGCGAGGCGACCTGGCTGGTGACCGAGGCAGAGCACGCGCCCACGCTGGCGGCGTGGCTGGACCGCATGAAGTTCATGCTCCGCGTCGAGATCACCGACGCGACCGTGGACTGGGCGGTCCTCGGCGAGCCCGTCGACGCCGAGGGAGCCGAGGGCGAGCCGGTCACCTGGCGCGACCCCTGGCCCACGACGGCGCCCGGCGGCACCCGCTACGGCCCCGCCGACGACGAGCACCCCGGCAGCGAGCGCGACTGGCGCCTCGTCCTCGTGCCCCGCGCCGACCTCGTGCGCGAGGTCGAGGTGCGCGAGGCCGCGGGCTGGCGGCTCGTCGGCACGTGGGCGACCGAGGCCTCGCGCGTCGCGGCCTGGCGTCCGCGGCTCGCGACCGAGGTCGACGACCGGACCATCCCGCACGAGCTCGACTGGCTGCGCACCGCCGTCCACCTGCACAAGGGCTGCTACCGGGGCCAGGAGACCGTCGCACGCGTGCACAACCTCGGGCGTCCGCCCCGGCGGCTCGCGTTTCTGCACCTCGACGGCTCGGGGCACACCGTCCCCGAGGCCGGCGCCCAGGTCCGCCCCGGCGGCCCCGAGGCCGACCCGCAGGCGCGGCCCGTCGGGCGCGTGACGAGCGTCGTCCGGCACCACGAGCTGGGTCCGGTCGCGCTGGCGGTGCTCAAGCGGTCCGCGCCGCCCGACGAGCTGATCGTCGACGGCCTCGCCGACGGCGACCCCGCGGGCGGAGTCGTCGCCGCGGGCCAGGAGGAGATCGTCCCGGGCGACGGCGTGAGCGTCGACCGGCCCGAGGCCCGCGGACCGCTGACCCGCGGGCTCGGCGGAGGTTCCGCCGGCGTGGGCTCACCGGGCTTCGGTGGCGCACTCGGCTCAGGTGCCTGACGCTGCTGCCATGCCCGACGAACCCGACGACGCCCGCGACGCTGCCGCGTCCGGCGAGGGGGAGGGTCACGCCGACGGCGTGACCCAGGCGCGGGTCGTCGCGGCCGACACGTGGCGGCGGCTGCGGATCCTCACGGGCCGTGCCCGCGCGCGGCAGGGTGTCGCCCGGGTCCGCACGTCGTTCGTGCCCATCGTCGTCTCGGCGCTCGCGGCCGGGCTCGCCTACTTCGTCGCGCACGACCTGTTCGACCATCCCTTCCCGTTCTTCGCGCCCGTCGCTGCGTGGGTGTGCCTGGGCTTCGCGCCCGACCGGCAGATCCGGCGCGTCCTCGAGCTCGCGATCGGCGTCGCCCTGGGCGTCGGGATCGGCGACGCGATCGTCCACGTCATCGGGTCCGGCGCGTGGCAGGTGGCCGTCGTGCTCGTCGTGTCCGCGCTGGTCGCACGGTTCATCGACGCCGGGATCCTCCTGACGACGCAGGCCGGGGTCCAGGCCGTCGTCATCGTGCTGCTGCCGCCCTCGGGCACGGGGGGCCCGGCCAGCCGGTTCGTCGACGCGCTCGTCGGCGGCGCCATCGCGCTCCTGGTCGCGGTGCTGTGGCCGCGCGACCCGCGGCGACGTCTTGCGCTGCTGGGCCGCGAGGCGCTCGGCGCGCTCGCGGAGACGCTGACGATGCTCGCGGAGGGCCTCGTGCACGGCCGGGCCGACGAGGCGCGGGCCGCGCTCGCCCGAGGACGCGCGGCGGAGCCGGCGCTCGAGCTCTGGCAGACGTCGGCGGGGGACGCGCGCGAGCTCGCGCGGGTCAACTCGCAGGGCCGACGGCACCTCGACGTGATCGACCGATCCACCGACCAGGCGGTGCTCACCGACCGCGTCATGCGCACCGTGCGGGTGCTCGCCCGCCGCACCGCAGCGCTCACGGGCGAGCACGACACGACCGGTCTGGCGGACGTCGTCTCCCGGTTCGCCGTCGCGGTGCGCGACCTGTCGGCCGCGGTGGGCGAGGGGCGCGACCCCGCCCGGGCGCGCGAGGGGCTCCGGGCCGCAGCGGCGCTCGTCGACCCCCGTGAGCTCGCCCCCGACGACTGGGAGGTCGCGTCGCTGGCCCTCCTGGTGCGGTCGGCGCTGGTCGACGCGCTCGAGGCCGCGGGCGAGGACCCGGCGGCGGCGCGCGACGCGCTCCCCACCCTCTGAGTGCCGCCCGCCACCCGACCTGTCAGAACCTGGCGGCACTCTGCTGCCGTGAGCTTCTGACGGGTGGGCGGGTGCGATGAGTTGTCAGAACGTGGCGGCACTCTGCTGCCGTGAGGTTCTGACAGGTGCGGGTGCCGGTGCGTCGCTGTACACCTGCCCGACGGCGGGGTGTACGGTCCGGGCATGGAGGTCTCCGTGAGCGCCCTGCGCGCCGAGCTCAAGACATGGCTCGACCACGCGAAGGCCGGCGACGAGGTCGTCATCACCGACCGCGGCATCCCCGTCGCCCGCCTCTCCGGCATCGACGGTTCCGACCTCGTGGGCGGCCTGCTCCGCGACGGCCTGCTGACCGCGCCCGCCGAGGAGCGCCCGACCCTGTCCGCGCCCGTGGGGCGCGGCCAGAACGCCGTGTCCGGCCTGGTCCGCCGGCTGCGCCGGTGACGGGAACCCGCGCATGACGACCGCCTACCTCGACACCAGCGCGCTCGTGCGCCTCGTGCGGCGCGAGCCGGGGAGCGAGCTGGCCGCCGCCCTGTGGAACCGCGCGCCGATCGTCGCGACGAGCCGGACCAGCGACGTCGAGCTCCGCGCGGTCCTGGCGGCAGGCACGCGTCGCGGGCTCCTGTCCGAGGACGAGCACGCGGTGGCGCTCGAGGAGTGGTCGCACCTGTGGCCCGCGCTGTACGTCGTCGAGACGACGCGCGCCGTCGCCGACCGCGCCGCCCAGCTCGTCGCCGCCCACCCGCTGCGCGGCGGGGACGCCGTCCACCTCGCGTCCGCCCTGCTGTTCGCGCCCGACGTCGTCGTCGCGGTGTGGGACGAGCACGTGGCCGCCGCGGCCGAGTCCGAGGGCCTGACCGTCCTGCCGGGGCGGTACACCGTGCACGAACGCCACGTCCCGCGCCCGTCCACCCGCCGCGGCGCCACGGGCGCCGCGGACGAGTGAGCGTGGCGGCGGTCCGCCCGTGAACGCGTCCCAGCCGCCCGACGACGCCGCCCGTCCGGTGCGCGCGCCGTCCCCGGTCCGCGACCTGTACCCGGGCATCTTCGCGATGGTCATGGCGACCGGGATCTGCGCGATCTCCGCGAGCCAGCACGGGGTGCGGTGGCTCGCGATCACGCTGCACGCGATCGCGGCCGTCATGTACGCGGTGCTGGTCGTGCTGCTCGTCCTGCGGGTCGTGCGGTACCCGCGGGCGGTCTGGACCGACCTCACGAGCCATGCGCGGGGCTTCGCGTTCCTGACGGTCGTCGCCGCGACCAACGTCCTCGCGGAGAGCACCGGCATCGTGCACGCCCGGTGGGGCGTGACCGAGGCGCTCGCCCTCGCGAGCGTGCCGCTGTGGTGCGTGCTCGCGTACGTCCCGCTCTCGGCGGCCGTCATCGGCGGGGACAAGCCCGGCCTGGAGCGCGGGATCAACGGGACGTGGTTCCTGCTCGTGGTCAGCACCGAGTCGGTGGCCGCGGTCTGCGGCCTGCTGCTGGCGCGCGAGGGCGGCGACCTGCTCGCGTTCGCCGCGCTCGGCGCGTTCGCGCTCGGGCTGGTGCTCTACGTCGTCGTGATGACGATGCTCTTCCTGCGCTGGACGTTCGTCCGCGTGACGCCCGACGAGCTCGACCCGCCCGCGTGGATCGCCGCCGGCGCCGTCGCCATCACGGCCCTGGCGGGCTCCAACCTCCTCATCGCCGCCGACCGTGTGCCGCGCCTGGCCGAGCTCGCGCCCGTGCTGGAGGGTGCGGTCGTGCTCGCGTGGGCGACCAGCACGTTCTGGGTGCCGCTCATGGTCGTGCTGGGGGTGTGGCGCCACCTCGTCCGGCGCGTCCCGCTGCGCTACCAGCCGGCGTACTGGGCGATGGTGTTCCCGCTCGGCATGTACGCCGCCGCGACGTACCGGATGCGGGACGCGATCGACCTGGACGGGCTCGGGTGGCTGCCCACCGTCGCACTCGTGGTCGCCCTCGCCGCCTGGCTGCCCACGTTCGCGGGCCTCGTCCACGGCCTGGTCCGACGACGCCGGGACGCCCCGCGCGTCGCCGCCGTCCCCTAGGCTCGGACCGTGTTCAGCACCAGCCAGAGCGTCGTGCTCCTGCTCCTCGTCCTCGCGTCGTTCCTCGTGCAGGTCTTCGCGCTGATCGACGCCGGGATCCGGCCCGCGCACGCCTACCTCGCCGAGAACAAGCTCAAGAAGCCGATCTGGCTGCTCATCCTGCTCGTCGCCGCGCTGCTCACGTACGCGCTGGGCGGGAGCTTCTACTCGCTGCTGCTCGTGACGCCCGCGCTGGTCTACCTCGCCGACGTGCGGCCCAGGCTCCAGCCGTACACGCGCCGCAAGGGCGGCGGGTCCGGCCCGAGCCGGCCGTCGTCGGGCGGGTGGTGACCGTGGCGACGACGCGCACGATGGGCACGTCCGCGCCCGCACCGCTCGCGGAGGTCGTCCGCGGGGACCTCGTCGAGTCCGTGCACGCGGGGCACCTCGTGGCCCTCGACGCCGCCGGCGAGCCCGTGCTGGTCGCCGGCGACCCGGCGGTGACGTTCTGGCCGCGCTCGTCGCTCAAGCCCGTGCAGGCGCTCGCGCTGGTGCGCGCGGGTCTCGACGTGCCCGACCGCCTGCTCGCCCTCGCGTGCGCGAGCCATGCGGGCGACGCGGTGCACCGTGACGGCGTCCACGAGCTGCTCGGGCTCGCCGGGCTCGACGAGGCTGCACTGCGCAACACGCCCGCCCTGCCGCTCGACCCGGCCGTGGCGCTCGAGTGGGAGCTCGCCGGCCACGGCCCGAGCCGCCTGACCCAGAACTGCTCCGGCAAGCACGCGGCGATGCTCGTGACGTGCCGGGTCAACGGCTGGGACACCAGCACCTACCTCGACCCCGCACACCCGCTGCAGCAGGCCGTCGCGGCCACGGTCCGCGAGCTGACGGCGCCCGACGACGCGGCCGGGGGAGCGGGCGAGGAGCCCGGGGCCGCCCACGTCACCGTCGACGGCTGCGGCGCGCCGCTGTTCTCGACGTCCGTCGTCGGGCTGGCGCGCGCGTTCGCGCGCATCGGCCGTGCCGTCGAGCGCGACCCGCTGACGCCCGAGGCCCGCGTCGCCCGCGCGATGAACCAGCACCCGCACATGGTCTCGGGCACCGGACGCGACGCGACGGTCGTCATGCAGGCGGTCGACGGACTGATCGCCAAGGACGGCGCCGACGGGGTGTTCGCGCTCGCCACGGCCGACGGCCGCGCGGTCGCGTTCAAGGTCGCCGACGGCGCCAAGCGGCCCGTGCACGCCGTCCTCGACGCCGCGCTGCGTGCGCTCGGGATCGGCACGGACGACCCCGGGGCGGCCGGTCCCCGGCACCCCGTGCTGCCGCTGCTCCCGCCCGTCGTCGTCGAGGGCGGCGGGGCCGGTGTCGGCGAGGTGCGCGCCGTCGTCGGGGGGACCGGCGCGTGAGGGCCGTCGTCCAGCGCGTGACGCGCGCGAGCGTCACCGTCGAGGGCGAGGTGGTCGGGGCGATCGACGAGCCCGGGCTGCTCGTGCTCGTCGGGGTGACCCACGACGACACGCCCGACGACGCCGCGACCCTCGCGCGCAAGGTCGCCGGGCTGCGGATCCTGCGCGACGAGCTCTCGGTGGCCGACGCGGGCGCGCCAGTCCTCGTCGTCAGCCAGTTCACGCTGTACGGCGACACGCGCAAGGGGCGGCGGCCGTCGTGGGTCGCGGCCGCGCCGGGGTCGGTCGCGGAGCCTCTCGTGGACGCGGTCGCGGCCGGGCTGCGCGCCGCGGGCGTCCGCGTCGAGACGGGCCGGTTCGGCGCGATGATGGAGGTCGCGCTCGTCAACGACGGTCCGTTCACGCTCGTCGTCGACGTCTGAGACGCCCGCCGGGCGAACCGCACTCCCGGTCGAGACGTGTGCTTGACACGTCCGAAACCCTCCCGAGACCTCGCTCTGGTCGAATGGAATTCGAAGCGCGGCTAACATTCGAGTCACGTCTGACCGATGCCGCTCAGAGACAGGGGGGGTTCGCATGCCCGCAGGGGTCCAGGACCGTCCAGGGGGAACGACCACCAGCCACGCCGCCCGGCGCGAGAGCGCGGCGCCGCCGCTCCCGCGCGCCCGCGAGCGCGAGCGTGCCCGCACGGTCGTCGGGGACGGGTACGGCGGGATCGTCTGGCGCGCCGAGCCGGGTGGCGGCCGGTCCAGCCTGCTCGACGAGGTCCTCGCCGATCTCACCGCCGAGCGCGACGTCGCCGCGCCGCCCGGGGGCGGCCGGGGACCGGTCGCGCCCCCGGTCCCGCTCGTCGTCCGGGTGGGACGGGCTGCGGGGGAGCGCCCCGGCGCGTTCGTCCGCGCGCTCGTCGAGGGCGTCGTCGCCGCCGTCGGCGCCACGCCTCCCGCCGTTCCTACGTCCGGCCCCGACGACGCCGAGCGCTGCCCCGAGGCAGCGGCAGCCCTGTTCGCCGACGCCGTGGGGCCCCTGCTCGCGGGCCGGTCGCTCGTCGTCGCGGTCGACGACCTCGACCTCCTGGACCCCGACTGCCAGGAGGTGCTCGGGCAGGTCGTCTCCCGCCGCGCGCGCGGCGTCGTCGTGCTCGCGACGGCCGGCACCGACGACGACGCGACGCTGCCCCGGGCGCTCGAGGTGCGTGACCTGCCCGGGCTCGGCCCGGTCGAGACCGTCGCGCTCCTGGCGGCGCGCGGCACGGTGGTCGCGCCCCACGTCGCAGCCCGGCTGGCACGTGACCTCGTGGGCAACCCGGCGGCCCTCGTCCAGACGGCGGCGCTCCTGAGCGGGGCGCAGCTCGCGGGCTCGTCGGCGCTGCCAGACCCGCTGCCCGTCGTGCCGGCGGTCCGCGACGTCGTCGGGAAGTCGGTCGACCGTCTCGACGAGTCCGAGCGGCACGTGCTGCTCGTCGCCTCGGTCGCAGCGACCCAGCGGACCGACGTCCTGCTCGCCGCGACCGGCCGCAGCACCGACGAGCTCCTGCGCGGCGGCGCCGCCGCGCACCTCGACCTCGTGGCGTCGCGCTACCGGTTCGCCGACCCGCGCGTGCGCGCCCTGGTCCACGGCGAGGCGACCCTGGCCGAGCGCACCGCCGCGCACGACGCCCTCGCTCGCGCCGTCGCCGGAGCCGACCCCGAGCTCGCGGCCTGGCACGTCGCGCTCGCCACCCTCGAGGGCGACTCCCACGTCGCCGACGGCCTCGTCGTGCTCGCCCGTCGTCACCTCCACCACGGCGACGCCGGCGCGGCGTTCGAGGTCGCGCGCGAGGCGGCGTCGCACGCGGTCGGACGCGCGCGCCGTCGGGCCCTCGAGCTCGCCGCGGCGTCCGCCCTCGCGGCGGGCTGCGTGCAGGACGCCACCCACTGGGCCCGCGGCGCCATGCGCGGCGCGGACCCGGACGAGGCCGCGCGCGTGCTCCCGACGTTCGTCGTGGCCGTGACGCTCTCCGAGGGCCAGGTCCCGCTCGACGCCGTGGAGCGGGCGGTGTCGTCCGTGCTCGTCGCCGACCCGCGCACGACGGCGCGCCCGGTCGCGCCCTGGGCCAAGACCGCGCTGCGGACCGTCCGCGCAGCCGTCACCGCGGCCCGCCTGCTCGCGGAGCGGGGGGAGGGGCGCAGCGCCCGCTCCGCGCTCGCGGACGCCGAGCGCGTCGCCGAGGCGCTGCAGGCCGCGGCTCCGCTCGACGAGGTCACGGCTGCGGCGTCGGGCCGGGCGCAGGCGGCGCTCGCTGCGGGCCGCGTGGCCGCCGACGTCTTCCGCGTCCAGCCCGGCGGCGCGCGCGAGACCGACGTGGTCGCGCCGCTCGCCGGCGGGGCGGACGCGTCCACGCGCGCGGTCGCTGGCCTGCACGCGGGGCTCCGGGGCGACCTCGCGGCGGCGTCGTCCGCGCTCGCGAACGCGCTCCTCGAGCTCGCCCCCCTCGACGGCGAGGAGCCGTGGGACGACGGGACGGCCGGGGCGTCGGTACCGCTCGCGGAGGCGCACCTGTGGGTCGCGAAGGCCCTCGTCGACACCTGGGCCGGGGACCTGCGTGCCGCGCGGGCCGAGCTGGAGCACGCGGCGGTCCGCGTGCCGGTGGCCCTGCCGTTCGCGGGGCTCGGCGCGGTGCTCGCCTGCCGGCTCGACCTCGCGGCGACGGGTGCCACCGGACCCGTCGGCGCCGCGCTCACCGCTACCGTTCCCGGCCCGCGGAGCCGGCCCGTGCGGCACGGCGCCCTCGCCGACCGCGCCCTCGCGGCCGTCCTCGAACGCCGGTACGACGAGGCTGCGACGCTCGTCGAGCTCGCCGAGCAGCGCGAGCGGGCGGTCGAGGCGCAACCGCTGCCGCTCCCCGTCGTCGACGAGGTGTGCGCGTGGGAGCGCGCGGGCCGGCGCGCGGAGGCGCTCGCCGCGCGCGACCGGCTGCGCGAGCGCACGGCCGGGCTCCCGGCGGACCTGCGGGACGCCGCTGTCGCCCGGGCCGACGTGCTCGTGGCGCCGCCCGAGCAGCTGGCCGCTGCCGTCGAGGTCGCCGTCGAGGTCTCGCGGCGCCTGGCGTCGCCGTACGAACGGGCCCGGACCGAGCTCGCGATCGGCCGTGCCCTCGCCCGCACGGGCGACGTGTACGACGCGACGAGTCACCTGTTCTCCGCGGTCGAGCTGTTCCGCACGGCCGGAGCCGCGGCGTGGGAGCGGGCGGCGTCGGACGACCTGCGGGCGCTCGACGGGCAGCACGAGCCGACGGCACCCGTCACGGGCCAGGTCGCCGTGGCGCCGCCGTCGGCGACCGGCGTCCCCGCCGACGGGACCGGACCGGGCGCGATGGTGCCGGCCGCCGGCATGCGGGCGTCGGGCGGCGTCGCGACGCCGGGTCCGGGCGCGGCGCAGGTCGGAGGGCCAGCGGGTGCGGTGGCACCCGACGCCGTCGTCGACGCCCTGCGCGCCCGTCTCCACGAGCGCTGGGGCGACCTGCTGACCGAGCGCGAGCTCGACGTCGCGCTGCTGGTCGTGGACGGGGCCTCCAACAAGGAGGTCGCCGAGTGGCTGTTCGTCTCCGTGCGGACGGTCGAGGTGCACCTGGGGCGGGTGTTCCGGAAGCTCGGCGTGCGCTCGCGCGTCGAGCTGACGGTCGTGGCGCACCGCGGCTGAGCCCGAGCCGGGCGCGGCCCGCGTACGGGTTCTCCCGTACGTCGTGGGGTGCGTACGGTTCGGGAATGTGGGCGACGCGGATATCGGAAGGTCTCCTGACAAATTACGGTCAGGGAGTCCGACCTCTCTCAGCGTGGAGCAGCAGATCATGAAACCCCCCTCACCCCGGCCCTCACGCCGCCCGCTCGCGGCCGCGAGGGCGCTGACGACCGTCGAGACGGACGTCGAGACCGTCCGCTACGGCGGGCACACGTGGTCGGCCACGTGGTGGACGCCGAACAACCAGCCCCACGCCGCCGACGCCAGCCCGTGGGCCGACGAGGGGGCGTGCTGATGCCGGCGGGTCTCCGCGCGCTCGGCGCGTCGCTCCTGGCGGTGGGGGCCGTGCTCGCCCTCTCCGGGTGCTCGTTCGTCACGGGGGGCGACGCCCAGGGGAGCGCGGGCGATGCGTCGGCCGCCACCTCGCCGGCGCCCGACGCCGTCGGGACGGCCCGGGCCGTCGGCCCGCTGAAGGTCGCGGCCCCCGAGTACTGGGTGGTCGAGGCCACGAAGGGCGGTGTCACGCACGTGTCCGCGGGCGGCTGCCCGAAGGGCACGGCGTGCCCGGGCTTCGACGTCGTCACGGGCAGGGCCGCGCGGAGCGGGGCCGACGCGGTGTACCTCCCGAAGAGCGCGACCTGTCCGGGCGCGAAGGCGCTCCACGCCGTCGCCGTCACGGGCGGCGGCGCCGCGACCTCCGCGCCCGCGACGGTCGCGGGCACCGACGCCACCCGCAGCGTCTACGCGCTCTCGTGCCGCGACGCGTCCGGCAAGGAGCAGTACCGGGCCGCGCAGGTCCAGTGGTCCGTGCCGGGGGCCCCCGGCGGCCCGGTGCTGGTCGTCGACCGGTGGGCGTTCGAGGGTCTCGACGCCCGCCTCGAGGCGGCTCGCTGGGCCTAGCAGCCCCCGTCGCCCGGTCGGCCACCCCGGCCGGGCGGCGGACGCGCGCGGGGCCCCGTCTCAGGGATCAGCACGGCGAAGGCCCCGGTCACGTGGTGACCGGGGCCTTCTGCGCGACGTGGTGGGGGTCGTCGCGCCTTCGCAGGAGCGCCCCAAGGGGGTGGGGGTCCCGCGGAACGCGGCGCCCCGCAGGCCCCAGGGGTGGGTCGGGCGGCGCGCTCGCGGTCCGTGTCAGTGCGTCAGAGCGCGGCCTTGCGGCGGCGACGTCCGGCGATCACGAGGCCGCCGCCGATGAGCAGCAGCGCGGCCGCGGCGCCGGCGAACGGCAGGACGTTCGCGCCGGTCTCGGCGAGTCCCGAGCGGGAGTCGGACCGGGAGGCCGGGGTCTCGCCGGGGACGACGGCCGCCGTGGTGGTGCCGCCCGTCGGGAGCACCGAGCTGGTCGGCGAGCCCGACGGCCCGGGAGCGTTCATCGGGTTGGCGCAGGCCGTCGTCGCCGGCGGGTAGCTGACGACGCCGGAGACCACGTTGACCGCCGGCAGCACGAGGGCCGCCGAGTCCGTCTTCGCGGTGCCCGTCCGGTACACGCCGTCGTTGATCGTGACCCGCGTCGTCGACGCGACGTTGGTGTAGTCGTCGTCGTGCACCGTGAAGGTGACCTTCACGTCGGGGCGCACCCACGTGTACGGGCCGCCCTCCTCCCACGTGCCGTTCTTGAACACCCAGCCGGGCCAGGCCGTGGGCTTGCCCCCGGCCTCCTCGGCACCGAGCCACAGGACCTTCCCGGAGACCGGCAGGTTCTTCTGCGTCTCCGAGTGGGTGCCGTCGAGCGACGTCCACGTGAGGTCGACGGCCGTCGCGGACGGGTCCTTCGACACGTCGACGGCGTACCGGAGGTACGGAACGTTCCCGTCGCACTCGGGCGACTTCACGGCGAGCCCGACGGCGGTCTGCGGCGTGGCGCCGTAACCGTCGGTGGCCGTCGGGGTCGGGCTGGGGGTCGGGTCGGCGGCGGACGTGACGGAGGCGCCGGCGACGGTCAGCGGGAGGACCAGCGCGGCGGCTGCGGCCCCGCGACGCCATGTGCGGGCTGACACCATGACGAACTCTTCTCGTAGGTTCACGGCGGGTGGTTCACGGCGACGTGAAGCGGGATGTGACGGTCGCGACCCACCACGAGGGAGAGCCTGGACCGTGGCCCTGATACTACCCACGCCGAACGGGCGCAACCGCAGGTCAGCCGGGTGAACCGAGGGTGATCCCGCGAGTCGATGCCGATTCGTTATCGGAGCGGGCGTGGACCGTCGCCCGGGGCGCCTGAACGGGGCGTCGTCAGCCCGCGCAGGACGTCGGTCGGACCGTCTCGAGGCCGCTCACCGTGGTGGTGGGGGTGGTCCAGAGCTCGAGCGGGCTGCCGCTCGCGCGGGGCGTCAGGAGCGTCACCGTGAGGGTGACCTTCTGCCCCGGGGAGAGTCCGACGGTGAGCTGGGTCGCGGTCCGCCCCGCGACGTCGTGCGAGTCCCCGCCCACGGTCGCCGTGCCGCGCTCGATCACGGGCACCCCGACGCCCTGGGGCGTGTACACGACGACGTTCGTCCGGATGTCGCCGGGCTTGACGTCGACGCCCGCCGCCTCGCCCGTGACGTAGCTCGGCAGCGACTCCTCGGCGTCCTTCGGCGCCTCGGAACGGAGGGTGACCGTGTAGACGTCGCGGCGCGTGCCCGAGGTGCCCTCGACGCACTGCGACGAGGCGAGCTTCGTGGACGTCCGCAGGTAGTAGCCCATCTTCCCGGACGTCCCGTCGTTGAGGAGGACCGCGACAGCCTGGTCGCCGCGCGGCGTCGAGGTCAGCGCCCCGCTCAGCTCGGTGCCGGCGAGGAGCGCCTGCTCGCCGTCGTGCGCCGACCACACGAGGAGGCGCCGCTCGTCGGCGGAGGCCGTCAGGGCGTGCTGGAGGTCGGTCGCCGGGACGTCGCCGTGCAGCAGCGTCTCGAAGACGGCGCCTGCGGCGGCAGAGAAGAACGCGTCCTGCTGCGCGGGGTCGGAGATCTCCGCGTAGACCTGGGAGAGCAGGATGCTCACGGCGTTGTCGGCGGTCAGCTGCACGTCGGTCGCGCCACCGTCGGTGCCGGGCGCCTTCACGGTGACCGGACCCGTCGCGCCGAGCAGCTGGGAGAGCGCCACCGGGTCGGTCGCGACGACGCCGTCGACCTTTCCGTGCCCGGCCTTCTTCCACATGGCGGCCATGGTCCGGCCCGTGTCGGGGAAGTCCGCGAGCATCGTGGTGTCCTGCGGGAAGCGGGCCGGCTGCGTCCCGAAGACGTCGGTCGCGTCCTTGCCGAGGTCGACGACGGGTTCCGCCCACGGCCCGAGGTCCGCCGACGACGCGTGCCCGGCGACCGTGATCCTCCCGCCCTTCGCGCGCAGCACGGTGATCGAGCCGGGGATCCCGCCCGACGAGCGCAGCTCCGCGTTGTTGAGGGACAGCAGCAGGTAGGTGCGGGGGCCGTCCGCGCCGAGCATGGGCGGCAGGAGGGCGGTCGCGCGGTGCGCCGTCGTGACCGTCGAGGAGAGCGTGCGGACCTTGTCCTGGAGGCTCGCGACCGGGTCGCCGAGCTGCGGGCGCAACGCCTCGGTGTCGATGGCGTCGAGGTCGCGGCGGACCGAGGCTAGCGCGTCGGCCGAGCTCGCCACGAGCGGCGCCGCGCGCTCGAGCGGTCCGAGGTCGATGCGGCCGTCCTTCGCGCGCAGCCCCGCCAGGTCGACGACGCCGGAGGCCCGGACGAGCGGTGGCAGGACGTCCTGGGCGAGGTCGTCGACCGAGCGGGTCGCGGTCCGGAACGCCTCCGCGTCGGTGCCGATGCCCGGGAGCGAGCCCGCCACCGCCCAGACCGGGCCGCTCGTGCCGCGCCGCGCCTTCGCCGTCTTCTCCTGCACCCGGGCGAGCGCGCTCTGCGCGGCCTGCGTGTCGCCGCCGGTGAGCGCCTCCTCGACCACGGGGACGTCGTCGAGCGCGGACGTCAGCGCGTCGCGCGCCTCGAGGCCACCCTTGACCGCGAGCCCGACGGCGACCGCGACCGCCACGACGACGACCGTGATCCCGAGCGCGACCCAGCGCCCCACGTGGCGGCGGTGCCGCGGCTGGGCCCGGCCGTGCGCCGGCACGGCGTGCAGCCCCGCGGGCGGGACGTCGGCGCCGTCGGGGGTGTCGGGCGGGTCGCTCGGCATGGCCGCCACTCTAGAGCGCGCACGGGGAGGAGTCGGTCGCCCGTCGTGGTGAAGAAGTGCGCGGACGCGTCAGCGGGCGGGATTCACCCGGCTCAGGCGCGGACGACCGTCACCGGGCACGGCGCGGCCTCGAGCACCTGGCGGCTCACGGAGCCCAGCACGAGCCGCTCGAAGCCGCCGAGCCCGCGCGCGCCGACCACGAGCCGCTCCGCGCCCTCGGCGACCCCGAGCAGGCCGGGGCTGGGCGGTGCGTGCACGACGACGGGCCGCACCCGGTCGGCGGGAAGGTCGAGGTGTGCGTCGGCGACCGTCTCGAGGAGCTTGGTGCGCGCCCACTGGTCGTAGTCGTCGATCGGCGGGATCCAGCCCCACGCCTCGGGCATGGGGGAGATCGTCGTGAGCTGCCAGCAGTAGACCGGCTGGAGGACGCCGTCCAGGCGCTCCGCGGCGGCCGCGCCCTCGCGCAGCGCGCCGATCGAGAGGTCCGAGCCGTCCACGCCGACGACGACGCGCGGGCGCTCGTCCGCCGGGCCCGTGCCGTCGTCCGGACCGTCGCCGCCGGCGCCGTGCGTCTCGGGCGGGGGCACGTCCGCGCCCTCGTGGGCGACGACCGTGACGGGCACGTGCGCGTGCTGGACGACCGAGCTCGACACCGAGCCCAGCAGGAACCGGCCGAACCGCCCGAGCCCGCTGCGCCCGACCACGACCATCTCGACGTCGAGCTCCTTGCCGAGCTCGAGCAGCACCTCGGCCGGCCACCCGTGGACCTGTCGCGCGGTGACGCGGTCCGGGTCGCCGACGACGTGCCCCGCGTCCCGGCTCCGCTGGACCGCCGCGTCGAGGAGCGACTGGACGTACGTCTGCTTGGCGGCGAACACCTCCTCGGCGCCGTCGGGGTGCACGCCCCGGGTGCCGTCGTCCCAGCTCTGCACCCACGAGTACACGGCGACGAGCGTGGTGTCCCGCCTCGCCGCCTCGCGCAACGCCCAGTCCAGCGCCAGGTCCGCCTGCGCCGACCCGTCGACCCCGACAATCAGCCCGCCCGTCTCAGCCCGCATGGGGGCTCACCCCTCGTCGTCGTCGTGTGACCGCGGGCACGGCCACGGGCCGGCCCGGCACTCCCATGCTGTCCCAGGGGCCGTCGTCGTGCACGACGACGCAGCGGGCGCCGGGTGCGTCGGCGGGCCGCGGGTGCCGGTTCCGCGGCCGCCAGTCCGCCAGTGGCGAACACGGGCAGATCCGCGGCGTGTAGCCCGTTGGACCCCACTAGAGTCGAAGCGGTCAGGCCTGTAGCGCGCAGGCACACGCCGCTCGTGAGGAGCAGCACATGTTCGAACGTTTCACCGACCGAGCCCGTCGGGTGGTCGTCCTCGCCCAAGAAGAGGCGCGGATGCTGAACCACAACTACATCGGGACCGAGCACATCCTGCTCGGGCTCATCCACGAAGGAGAGGGCGTCGCCGCCAAGGCGCTGGAGTCGCTCGACATCTCCCTCGACGGTGTGCGCGCCCAGGTCATCGAGATCATCGGGGAGGGCCAGCAGGCCCCGACGGGTCACATCCCGTTCACGCCGCGCGCCAAGAAGGTCCTCGAGCTGTCGCTGCGCGAGGCGCTGCAGCTCGGCCACAACTACATCGGCACCGAGCACATCCTGCTCGGCCTCATCCGCGAGGGTGAGGGCGTCGCCGCCCAGGTGCTCACCAAGATGGGCGCCGACCTCAACCGCGTGCGCCAGCAGGTCATCCAGCTCCTGTCCGGCTACCAGGGCAAGGAGCCCGCAACCGCCGGCGGGCCGGCCGAGGGCCAGCCGTCCGGCTCGGCCGTGCTCGACCAGTTCGGGCGCAACCTCACCCAGGCCGCGCGCGACTCCAAGCTCGACCCGGTGATCGGGCGCGAGAAGGAGATCGAGCGGGTCATGCAGGTGCTGTCCCGCCGCACCAAGAACAACCCCGTCCTCATCGGCGAGCCCGGCGTCGGCAAGACCGCGATCGTCGAGGGCCTCGCCCAGGACATCGTCCGCGGCGACGTCCCGGAGACCCTCAAGGACAAGCAGCTCTACACGCTCGACCTCGGGGCCCTCGTGGCCGGCAGCCGCTACCGCGGCGACTTCGAGGAGCGCCTGAAGAAGGTCCTCAAGGAGATCCGCACGCGCGGCGACATCATCCTGTTCATCGACGAGATCCACACGCTCGTCGGTGCCGGTGCCGCCGAGGGCGCGATCGACGCGGCGAGCATCCTCAAGCCGATGCTGGCCCGCGGCGAGCTGCAGACCATCGGCGCGACGACGCTCGACGAGTACCGCAAGTACGTCGAGAAGGACCCGGCCCTGGAGCGCCGCTTCCAGCCGATCCAGGTCTCGGAGCCGTCGCTCCCGCACGCCATCGAGATCCTTCGCGGCCTGCGCGACCAGTACGAGGCGCACCACCGCGTGTCCATCACGGACGGCGCGCTCGTGGCCGCCGCGACCCTCGCGGACCGCTACATCAACGACCGCTACCTCCCGGACAAGGCCATCGACCTCGTCGACGAGGCGGGCGCGCGCCTGCGCATCCGCCGCATGACGGCCCCGCCGGAGCTGCGCGACCTCGACGAGCAGATCGCCGGGGCGCGCCGCGACAAGGAGTCGGCGATCGACGAGCAGGACTTCGAGAAGGCCGCGCGCCTGCGCGACACCGAGAAGCAGCTCACGCAGCAGCGCCAGGACAAGGAGAAGGCCTGGAAGTCGGGCGACCTCGACGTCATCGCCGAGGTCGACGAGGAGCTCATCGCCGAGGTGCTGGCCATGTCGACGGGCATCCCCGTCGTCCGGCTCACCGAGGAGGAGTCCAGCCGCCTGCTCCACATGGAGGACGAGCTGCACAAGCGGATCGTCGGCCAGGACATCGCCATCAAGGCCCTGTCGCAGGCCATCCGCCGCACGCGTGCCGGGCTCAAGGACCCGAAGCGCCCGGGTGGGTCGTTCATCTTCGCCGGCCCGACCGGCGTCGGGAAGACCGAGCTCGCCAAGGCGCTCGCCGAGTTCCTGTTCGGGGACGAGGACGCGCTCATCCAGCTCGACATGTCCGAGTTCTCGGAGAAGCACACGGTCTCGCGGCTGTTCGGCTCGCCCCCCGGCTACGTCGGGTACGACGAGGGCGGTCAGCTCACCGAGAAGGTGCGGCGCAAGCCGTTCTCGGTCGTGCTGTTCGACGAGGTCGAGAAGGCGCACCCGGACATCTTCAACTCGCTCCTGCAGATCCTCGAGGACGGTCGCCTGACCGACTCGCAGGGCCGCGTGGTCGACTTCAAGAACACCGTGATCATCATGACCACCAACCTCGGCACGCGTGACATTGCCAAGGGCGTCCAGACCGGCTTCAACACCGGCAACGACACCACGACGAGCTACGAGCGCATGAAGGCCAAGGTCAACGAGGAGCTGAAGACGCACTTCCGTCCGGAGTTCCTCAACCGCGTCGACGACACGATCGTGTTCCCGCAGCTCACGGCTGATGAGATCGTCGCCATCGTCGATCTTGAGATCGCCAAGCTCGACCGGCGTCTGCGCGACAAGGACATGGCGATCGAGCTCTCGCCCGCCGCGAAGAGCCTGCTCGCCGAGAAGGGTTACGACCCGGTCCTCGGTGCGCGGCCGCTGCGTCGGGCGATCCAGCGGGACATCGAGGACGCGCTGTCCGAGAAGATCCTGTTCGGCGAGCTCACGTCGGGCCAGGTCGTCCTGGTCGACGCGGTCGGCGAGGGCATCCTCGGGGAGTTCACGTTCCGCGGGGTCCCGAAGTCCGAGCACGAGCAGGGCCCGATCTCGGTGGGGGCGGCGGCTGCGCTCGACGCGCCGACCGGCATCCACCCGCGCGACCTGCCGCCCACGGGCACGCTGAGCGCGACCGCGGACTGACGCGACGTCGTCGGGCGCGCGCTGCCCGGCGGTCACCGCACACGACAGGGCCCCGGCCCCGCCTCTCCGGAGGCGGGACCGGGGCCCTTCTCGCGCCCCCACAGCCCGCCACCCCGGGTGGGTTGTCAGAAGCTCACGGCACTGGGCTGCCGTGAGCTTCTGACAGGTCGGCGGGCGGGCGCCCGGATGACAGCCATGTCACGATCTGGTCACCACCGTGTGAAAGGACTTTTCATCTGAGCCTCCATGTATGAGAGTTGCTCTCAGACGCGGAGGGGGCGTCCCAGCAACGAGGCTGAACACGACACGGACGAGGAGCTCTCATGAGGAGATCGAAGTTCTACCCGATCGCCGCTGCGGCGACGGTTCTGACGCTCACCCTGGCCGCCTGCTCGGGCGGTGGCGACGACGACTCGGGCTCGGGCAAGGGCAAGACGCTCGACGTCTGGATCATGAAGGGGACGAACCCGGACTCGGAGCCCTTCTTCGCGGACGTCGCCAAGGCGTTCAAGGCGGAGACGGGTGCGACCCTCAAGGTCGAGTACGTCGAGTGGGCCGACGCCCACGACCGGTTCGTCACCGCGATCGCGGGCGGCACCACCCCGGACGTCGCGGAGACGGGCACCACGTGGACCCCCGAGTTCGCGGACGCCGGCGCGCTCGCGCCGATCGACGACTACGTCAAGAAGGACGACCTGGGCGACGACCTCGTCAAGGGTCTCGTCGAGGCGGGCACGTACGACGACAAGCTCTACGGGATGCCGTGGTACGCGGGCGTGCGCTCGCTGGTCTACCGCAGCGACCTGTTCGACAAGCTGGGCCTCAAGGCGCCGACCACGTGGGCGGAGCTCCAGGCGGACGCTCAGGCCATCAAGAAGGCCAACCCGAAGATGCTGGGCGTCGCGGTCCCCGGTGACGCCGAGTTCACCGTGTACCCCTGGGTCTGGGGTGCGGGCGGCGAGGTCGCCACGCAGTCCGGCGGCCAGTGGACGTCGGGTCTCGACAGCGCCGAGTCGCGCAAGGGCATCTCCTTCTGGACCGGCCTCGCGACGCAGGACAAGCTCTCCTCCGCGGGCGCGACGACGTGGAAGGAGACCGACGTCCTCGACGCGTTCGCGAACGGCGACGTCGGCATGGCGGTCATGGGGTCGTGGACCCCGGCGGCCATCACCGAGAAGAACCCCGAGATGAAGGGCAAGTTCGCGGCCGTCCCGATCCCGGGCGAGACCGGCGGCATCGCGCCGTCCGTGCTCGGCGGCTCGCACCTGAGCATGTTCAACACGGCCAAGGACAAGGACCTGGCCTGGGACTTCATCAAGCTCATGACGACCGGCAAGTACGCCCAGCAGTGGGCGGACGACACGGGCTACTTCCCGGGCCAGACGTCGCTCCTCGACAAGGCCGTCAAGAGCACCGACCCGCTGGTCGCGCCGTTCGCGAAGCAGTTCGTCGACGGCGGCGCCTCCGTCCCGGTGTCCCCGAACTTCGGGGCCGTCCAGGCGAAGAAGACGACGAGCGTCATGATGCAGTCCATCCTGTCCGGCAAGTCGAGCGTCGACGACGCCACGACCGCGGCCGCGCAGGAGATGACCTCGCTGCTCAACGGGAAGTGACCCGGTGGCGGTGACGTACCCGACCCCGACCGGGGCGGCCTCCGAAGGTTCTTCAGGGGTCGCCCCGGGCGGGGGGCCGCAGGCGGCGCGGGGCCCGAGCCGGCGGGGGATCGCGCGGATCCGGCCGTGGCTGCTGCTCGCGCCGGCGCTGGTCATCCTCGGGGTGCTGCTCCTGTGGCCCCTCGTGCGGATGGCGATGTTCTCGCTGCAGGACTACGGCCTGCGCGAGATCGTCTCCGGGACCACGAACTGGATCGGGTTCGCGAACTTCACGGAGATCCTGACCTCGCACGACCTGTGGGCCGTCGTCCTGCCGAACACGGTGGGCTTCGCGGTCCTGTCGGTCGCGGGGACCGTCGTGTTCGGGACGCTCGTGGCGCTGCTGCTGCAGTCGCTGAGCCCCCGGACCCGCGGGTTCGTGACGGGCGCCATCATGGCGGCGTGGGCGATGCCCGCGGTCACGGGCACGTACGTGTGGGTGTGGATCTTCGACGCGGACCACGGCGTCTTCAACCAGGTGCTCACGTCGCTGGGGATCATCGACCAGCCCGTGAACTGGTTCACGGACCGCTGGTCGTTCTACGCGATCGTCCTGCTCAACGTGATCCATCACGGCTTCCCGTTCGTGGCCGTCACCGTGCTCGCGGGCCTGCTGGGGGTGCCGCGCGAGATCCACGAGGCCGCCGAGGTCGACGGCGCGGGTGCGTTCCGCCGCTTCTTCCAGATCACGTTCCCGCAGCTCCGGCAGGTGTTCGCCGTCGTGATCATCCTGTCGACGATCTGGGACTTCAAGGTCTTCGCGCAGGTGTACCTCATGCCGGGCGGCGCGGGCTCGAACCGCGACGTCCTCAACCTGGGCGTGTGGTCGTACGTCGAGTCGTTCGGGCAGAACCGGTACGGCTTCGGGTCTGCGATCGCCGTCCTGCTCACGCTGCTGCTGCTGGTCATCACCGCCGTGTACGTGCGGACGATCCTGCGAGAGGAGAAGGAACTGTGAGGCGCACCTCCGCGGGGGTCAAGGCGGGCAAGGCGGTCCTGGTCGTCCTGCTCCTGGTCTTCACGCTCTTCCCGACGTACTGGATGCTCGTCAGCGCGTTCGACGACCGCGCCGGGCAGGGCGGCGCGACCCTGCTGCCGCGCGAGTTCACCTTCAGCAACTTCTCGTACGTCCTGACCGACGGGGGGTTCGGGACGTTCCTGCGCAACTCGGTGGTCGTGGCGCTCGCGACCGTCGTGGTTTCGGGGGTCGTCGCGCTCCTCGCGTCCGTCGCGGTAGCGCGCTTCCGGTTCAAGTTCCGCACGCAGATGCTCATGCTCATCCTCGTCGTGCAGATGGTGCCGCTCGAGGCGCTCGTGATCCCGCTGTTCGTGCAGATCCGGGACCTGCAGCTCCTCGGGACGCTCACCGGCCTGGTGATCGTCTACGTGTCGCTCGCGCTGCCGTTCGGCATCTGGATGCTGCGCGGGTTCGTGGCCGCGGTGCCCGTCGAGCTGGAGGAGGCTGCGTACCTCGACGGCGCGAGCTGGGGCCGGATGTTCCGGTCCGTGCTCCTGCCGCTCGTGGCGCCCGGGCTCGTCGCGACCAGCATCTTCAGCTTCATCACGGCCTGGAACGAGTTCATCTTCGCGATGACGCTCCTGGGCGGGGAGGCCGACAAGTACACGGTCGCGATCGGCCTCAAGTCGTTCTTCCAGCAGAACTCGAACGACTGGGGCTCGATCATGGCGGGCTCCACGATCATCACCGTTCCCGTCATGGTGTTCTTCATCCTCGTCCAGAAGCGGCTGTCCGCGGGGCTCGTCGCGGGGGCGGTCAAGGGATGAGCGGCGACGTGGCGCCCGTCGTCAGCGAAGAACCGGGCACCACCGGCTCGACCGACCCCGAGCTGGACCGGCTCGCGGCGAGCGTGCTGCTGCCCGGGTTCGTGGGACGCAGCGTGCCGGGCTGGCTGGCGCGCGCTCTCGACGGCGGCCTGGCAGGCGTCGTCCTGTTCGCGCAGAACCTCGACCCGGACGATCCGGCGCAGGCCGAGCGGCTCGGGGCGGAGCTCCGGGCGCACGCCGACGCGCCGGTCGTCGCGGTCGACGAGGAGGGCGGGGTCGTGACCCGGCTGGAGTCGGCGCACGGCTCGACCCTCCCGTCGCCCGCCCAGCTCGGCCTCGTCGACGACGTCGCGCTCACCGAGGCCGTCGGGCGCGCCCTGGGGGAGCGCGTCCGGGCGGCCGGGGGGACGCTCGTCCTCGCGCCCGACGCCGACGTCGCCTCCGACCCGCGCAACCCCGTGATCGGGCCGCGCTCGTTCGGTGCCGACCCCTCGCTGGTCGCGCGGCACGTCGCGGCGTCCGTCCGCGGGATCCAGTCCGCCGGGATCGGGGCGTGCGCGAAGCACTGGCCCGGGCACGGAGCCACGGCGGTCGACTCGCACCTCGAGCTGCCGTCGGTGCCCCGTGCGGTGCTCGACGCCGGGCACGACGTCCCGTTCCGGGCCGCCGTGGACGCGGGGGTCGCGGCCGTCATGACGGCGCACGTCGTCGTGCCCGAGGCCGGCGAGGCGCCGGCCACCGTGAACCCCACCCTGATCGGCGAGCTGCGCGCGCTCGGCTTCGACGGTCCCGTCGTGACCGACGCGATCGACATGGCCGCGATCCGCGCCACCTACGGGACGCCCGCCGGCGCCGTCGCGGCGCTGCGCGCCGGTGTCGACCTCGTGTGCCTCGGCAACCCGGGCTTCGCGCCCGCCCTCTCGACCACCGAAGGCCCCGACGGAACCCCCGGCTCCGTCGGCACCTACGACGACGAAGCGCTCTACCTGGCGGTACGCAGCGCCGTCGTCGATGCTGTCCGGGAGGGCAACCTCGACCGCGACCGGCTGGAGCAGGCGTCGCTGCGTGTCGCGACGCTGCGCGTCTCCGGGAACGGCGGTCCGACGGCGGCGGGCGCTGCGAAGCCCGCCGCCGCCGGGCCGGTACCCGGTCGGTCCACCGACGACGACCGGCCTGAGCCGGTCCTCGACCTCGACCAGGCCGCCGTCCGCGTCGCCGCGGCAGCCCTGGCCCGGACGCTCCCGGCGCGCCCGGCGCCGTTCGGCTCGGTGCGCGACGCGCGCGCCGCTGCCACCGCGGCGGTGGCGTCGCGGGCGCACCCCGTGGTGCCCGCGCTCGAGCAGCACGTCACGCCGGGCGCGACCGGCGTCGCCGTCGTGGTCGACCGCCTCGCCGACCGCAAGCAGCGCGCGGCCGTGCAGTGGCTGCGCGAGCAGGGCCGGCTGGCGCTCGTCGTCGACGTCGGGGCTCCCGACGCGCACGTGCCCGGGTCCGTCGCGCGGGCGGGCGTGCCGCGCGTCCCGCTCGGCGCGGACTCCCGGTTCTCGGTGCGCGTCCTCGACCGGGTGCTCGCCGGCCTCGACGCCGACGGCGCGACCCCCGCCGCCGCCGGCCACGCCTCCCTCCCCGGGGCGCGGCGATGAGGGTCCTCGCACTGCAGTCCGGGACCTCCGCGGACGGCATCGACGCGGCGCTCGTCGACGTGACGGCCTCGGGGGACCCGGCCCGGCCCGCGCTGGACGTGCGCGTGGTCGACGTGCGGACCGTCCCGTGGGCCTCCGAGGCGCGCGAGAAGGTCATGGCCGCGGTCGAGGGCGCGCCCCTCGACCCCGCCGGCTGGTGCTGGCTCGAGACCGCCGTTGGGCAGGGGCTCGCCGACGCGGGCCGTGCCGTCACCCGGCGGGTCGGTCCCGTCGACCTCGTCGTGTCGCCCGGACAGACCGTCTTCCACGGCGTGGAGGACGGCCGCACGTGGGGCACGCTCCAGGTCGGGCAGCCCGCGTGGCTCGCCGAGGCCCTGACCACGCCGGTCCTGTTCGACGTCCGCGTCGCGGACGTCGCCGCCGGCGGAGCCGGGGCCCCGCTGATCGTCGCCTTCGACCGGCTCTGGCTCCGCGACCTCGCCGACGCCGCGGGGCCGGGCGGCGTCGCGACCCTCAACCTCGGGGGCATCGCGAACGTCCAGCGCGTGCGCCCCGACGGCGTCGACGCGTTCGACACCGGGCCGGGGAACGGGCTGCTCGACGGCGTCGTCCGGCGGGCGACCGGCCGTCCGTACGACGCCGACGGCGCGCTCGCGGCGGCCGGCCACGTCGACGCGGAGCTGCTCGCGGCCCTCCTCGCGCACCCGTACTTCGGCGGTCCGCCCACGACGACGGGCCGCGAGACGTTCTCGCTGGCCGTCGTCGACGACGCGCTCGACAGCGTCCGCGCGGAGGGCCGGACCGTCGAGCTCGAGGACCAGTGCGCGACGCTCGTCGAGCTGACGGCGCGCACGGTGGCGCGGGGCGTCGCCCGCCTCGGGACGCACGACGCGGCGCCCGGGCTCGTGATCGGGTCCGGGGGCGGCATGCGCAACCCCGCGCTCGTCCGCGCGCTGCAGGCCGCGCTCGACGGCGAGGTCGGGCCCGGCGCGACGCGCCTCGAGTCCAGCGCGGCCCACGGCATCGACTCCGACGCGCGGGAGGCCGTGATGTTCGCGGTGCTCGGGTACCTGTCGGTGCGCCGGCTCCCGCTGGACCTCCCGACGCGCACCTCCGGGAGCCCGCGCGTCGCCGGGCACCTCGCCGGGTGGGCGTTCGGCGGGGTGGCTTTCGCCGACGCCCTCGCCGCCCCGCTCGACGGCGTCGGCCGGCTCACCGTGACGAGCGACGCGGAGGGGGCGTCATGACCGGCGTGGCGGGGGTGGACCTCGGCAAGACGTCGTGCCGCGTGGTCGTGCGGGACACCGACGGCGTCCGCGTGGGGAAGGCGCCCGGTGCGCCGGGGCTCGCGTCCCCGGACGGCGTCGGGCGCGCGGTGGACGCCGTGCTCGCCGGGCTGCGCGCGGCAGGGACCGGGCCGGGGGCGGTGAGCGTGTGCGTCGGCGCGGCCGGCGCGCTCGCGGCCCCGGCCGCCGCAGCCCGGCTGGCCGACGCGCTGGCGGCGGCGTGCGGCGGACGTGTCGCGGTGACGTCCGACGCGACCGTCGCGCACGCCGGCGCGTTCGCCGGGCGGGCCGGGACCGTCGTGGCCGTCGGCACGGGGACCGTGCTGGTCGAGCTCGACGACGCCGGGACGCTCCGCACGCTCGACGGCTGGGGCCCGTGGCTCGGCGACGACGGCAGCGGCTCGTGGCTCGGCCGTGCCGGGCTCCGTGCGGTGCTCTGCGCCGCCGAGGGCCGGGGCGAGCCGACCGCGCTGACCGGGCGGGCGGCCGACTGGGGTGGCGCGCCCGCCGCGATCCCCGGGCTCGTCGCCGCGTCCGACGCCCCCGCCCGGACCCTCGCGTCCTTCGCGCCGCACGTGCTCGCGTCCGCACGCGACGGGGACGCCGTGGCCGGCGCGGTCGTCGCGGACGCCGTCCGGGCCGTCGCCGACGCGTGCGCCCACGCGACGCCGCCGTACGCGCTCGTCGGCGGCATCACGACGGCCGAGCCCTTCGGGTCCGCTCTGCGCGCCGCGCTCGGACCGAAGCACGTGGTCGCGCCCGAGCCCGCCCCGCCCGACGGCGCCCGTGTCGAACCCGCCCTGCGCGGGGCGCTCCTCCTCGCGACCGACCCCACGACCCCCTACGAGAGGACGGTGAGCCGCCGTGACCCGGTCTGACCGCATCGCCCGCCTGCGCACCGAGCTGGAGGGCCTCACGACCGAGCACGCGGCCGCCGAGTTCGCCGACCTCGACGTGCTCCCCACCCGCGACGTCGTGCGCGTCATGCTCGACGACGGCCGCCAGGTCGCCGACGCCGTCCTCGCCCGCTCCGACGACATCGCCCGGGCCGTCGACCTCGTCGCCGAGCGCATGCGCCGCGGCGGCCGCCTCGTCTACCTCGGCGCCGGCACGCCCGGCCGCCTCGGCGTGCTCGACGCCAGCGAGATCCCGCCCACGTTCGGGCTCGACGCGAGCCGCGTCGTCGGGATCATCGCGGGCGGACCCTCCGCGCTGGTCAGCTCGATCGAAGGGGCCGAGGACGACGCCGCCCTGGGAGCCGCCGACCTCGAGGCCGCCGGGGTCGGGCCGGACGACGTCGTCGTGGGGATCACGGCGTCAGGGCGCACGCCCTACGTCGTCGGCGGGCTCGCGCACGCGCGCACCGTCGGCGCCGGGACCGTCGCCGTCGCCTGCAACGGCGGGACGCCCGTCGGGGCGCTCGCGGACGTGGGCATCGAGGTCGTCGTGGGGCCCGAGGTCGTGGCCGGCTCGACCCGCCTCAAGGCGGGCACCGCGCAGAAGCTCGTGCTCAACGCGATCTCGACCGTGACCATGATCCGCCTCGGCAAGACGTACGCCGGGCACATGGTCGACCTGCAGACGTCGAACGAGAAGCTCCGCGCCCGCGGGGAACGGACGGTCATGCTGGTCACGGGCGTGGACGAAGACACGGCGCGTGCCGCGCTCGAAGAGACCGGGGGAGCGGTCAAGGCTGCCATCCTGGTCTCCATGAAGGACCTGACGGGCCCGCAGGCCGTCGACCTGCTCGCGGCGCACGAGGGGCGCCTGCGCGACGCGCTCGAGGCGACGGCGTGACCGACGTCCTGCTGGAGATCCGGCGTTCGCTCGAGGCGCCGCGCGCCGCGGAGGCCCGCGTCGCCCAGCTCGTCGCCGCCGGGCCCGAGATCGTCGCCGCCTCGACGATCACCGAGATCGCGCGCGCGTCCGGGGCGTCGCAGGCGACCGTCGCCCGGTACTGCCAGTCCCTCGGCTACGGGGGGTACCGGGACTTCCGGCTGGCCGTCGTCGAGGCGCTGTCCCGCGAGGGTGCGGCACGCGACCACTTCCACATCGACGACGCCGAGATCGACCCCACGGACACGACCGCCGAGACCGTCGCGAAGGTCGTCTTCCAGGAGGTCCAGGCGCTGCGCGCGCTCGGCGAGCAGCTCGACGTGGCCGCCGTGGACCGGGTCGTCGAGGCCCTCCTCGGGGCGCGCCGCGTCGAGCTCTACGGAGCGGGCGCGTCGGGGCTGGCCGCCCTGGACCTCTTCCAGAAGCTCTCGCGCGTCCGGTTCGCGGTCGGGTGCTCGTCCGACGTGCACCAGACGCTCGCGCAGGTCGCGCTCCTCGAGCCCGGCGACGTCGCGATCGGCTTCACGCACTCCGGCGCGACGCACGAGACGCTCGACGTCCTCGCCGCCGCCCGGGCCGCCGGCGCCACGACGGTCGCCGTGACCAACGGGAGCGGCACGTCCGTGGACGAGCACGCCGACGTCGTCCTCACCACCCAGGTCCGCGAGAGCCTGTTCCGCGCCGGCGCGATGGTCAGCCGGACCGCGCAGCTCGCGATCGTCGACATCCTGTTCGTGCGCGTGGTGCAGAAGAGCTTCGACACGTCCGCGGACGCCCTGCGTCGCACGTACGAAGCCGTCGCCCCGCACCGCCCCGCCCGCTGACCGCGAGGTACCCCGGCATCCGGGGTACCTCGCGAGGTACCCC